>JBDIAM010000060.1:0-13504 GCA_039812445.1 Piscicoccus intestinalis
GGCTCACCACCGAGGGAGCCGGTGGCGGCGGCCACGGCCCGGTCGACCGCGGTGCGCCACGACGCCTGCTGGCCGGCGCGACGCTCGGGGGCGCCGAGGTCGTGAGCCCAACGGGTGGCGGCGCCGAAGATCCCGACCTGGTGGGTGGTCTGGTTGGCGCGGGTGCCGCGCAGCTCCGGCGGCCGGTCGGCGGTGAGCAGCAGCAGCGGAACCCCCGCCTCGTGCGCCTCCAGCACCGCCGGGTGCAGGTTGGCGACCGCGGTACCGGACGTCGTCACGACGGCGGCCGGCACTCCGCCGCCTCGCGACAGCCCGAGCGCGACGAACGCCGCGCTCCGCTCGTCGACCCGCACGTGCAGCCGCAGCCGCCCCGCCCGGTCGGCCGCCAGCAGCGCGTAGGCCAGCGGCGCCGACCGCGAGCCCGGGCACAGCACGACGTGCCGCACCCCGCAGCGCACGAGCTCGTCGACGAGCACGTCGGCGAGCGCCTGGCTCGGGGTCATCGGACGCCCCGCGCGTCGTCCGCAGCCGCCTCCGCCAGCTCCGGGCCGGCGCCGCCGCGGGCCCGCCACCACGCGACGAGCGCGGCGTCGAGGGCCTCGGGCCGGTCGGCCCCCACCGCGAGCGCCCCCGCCAGCGCGCCGCAGAACGCGTGCCGCGGCCAGGGCGCGTCGAGGTCCGGGCGCTCCCAGCGGTCGTACGGCTCCCCCGCCGCCTCCAGGGCCTGCGGCAGCTCGCGCACGAGGTCGTCCCACGAGGCGCCGAGGGCCCCGCCGAGCGACCCCAGCGCCAGCACAGAGCCGGGCAGCGCACCCGACTCGGCGAGCAGACCGGCTCCCTCGGGATCGACGACCGCGACGTCGAAGCGCGCGAGCACCGCCGGGTCGACCCCGCCGACGACCTCCCCGTCGACACCCACCCGCGGGAACGGCGACAGGTCCGCGACCAGCTGCACGTCGCGCTCGTACGCGGCGTCCACGAGGTCGGTGACCGCGGGCAGCGTCAGCGAGTGCACGAGCAGCGCGTCGCCGGGCCGGCACGAGGCCACCGCCGCGAGCCCCGCCGCGAGACTCGACTCCAGACTCGACTCGAGACCCGACTTGAGCCCCGACTCGAGACCGGCGCCCGGACGGCCGCCAGCACCAGGCCCGACACCAAGACCGGCGCCGCACGGCACCGTGACCCGCAGCGTCGCCGGGTCCCGCGGCACGCTCAGCAGCATCCCCGTCGCGGCCGAATATCGCACACTGATGTGTGCGATGTCGACGCCGGAGTCGGCGAGCAGCCGCGAGCAGCGCCGCCCCGGCTCGTCGTCCCCGACCCCCGCCAGCAGCGTGACCCGCACCGCCGGCCGCGCCCCGCCCTCGACGACCCCGAGGGCACCCAGGACGCCGACCGCCCCGAGCGCCCCGAGGCAGGCGCCGGCCCCGGCTCCGGCGAGCCGACCGGCTCCGGCGGCGGCGACGTACTCCGGGTGCACCCCGCCGAGGGCGTCGAGCCGCACCTGGTGCCCGACGAGCACGTCACCGGCGACGACGACCGTGGGCCCCCGATGCCGAGCCGGCCCCGGCACGCCCGGCCCGACGCCGACGCCACTCACAGTGCCGCGTCGGGCTGGGCGCCCGCGTGCTGCACGGCGGTCGCGCCCGCCTCCTGGCCGGCGTCGAGCGCCGCGCCCTTGTCGAGCTCACCGGCCGCGCCCGCGGCCAGCGCCGCGCACAACGCGCCGCAGAAGGCGTCGCCGGCGCCAGTGGTGTCGACGACCCGATCCGCGGGCACGCGCGGCCCCTCGCGGCGAAGATCGTCCCAGCCGGCCCCCGCGGCGCCGTACGTCGTCACGGTCGAGGGGGGCGTCAGGCCCGCGTCGGCGAGCTGCCGGGCCTCGTGCTCGTTGACGATGACCGCGTCGACGAGGTCGAGCACGTCCTGCGGCAGCTGGGCGAACGGCGCGAGGTTGATGAGCACCCGGGCCCCGGCGGCGTGCGCCCCGCGGATCGCCGCCGCGTTCGCCTCCGGCGGAATCTCCTGCTGCAGCAACACGACATCGCGCGCCGTCAACGACCCCACGGCGGCCTCGAGCGTGCGCTCCCACAACTGCGACGCGTTGGCGCCCGGCGCGATGACGATCGAGTTCTCGCCCGCCTCGTCGACGACGATGAGCGCGGTGCCGGTCGGGCGCTGCGGGTCGAGCACGACGAGCTCGACGTCGATCCCGAGGTCGGCGAGCCGCTGCCGGTAGGCCCGGCCGCCCTCGTCGTCGCCGACGTGCCCGACCATCGCCACGCTCGCCCCGGCCGCGGCCGCCGCCACCGCCTGGTTCGCGCCCTTCCCCCCGGCGAGGCGCACGAGGTCGCTGCCGGTCAGCGTCTCCCCCGGGCGGGGGTGCCGCTCCACCTGGGTCACCAGGTCGATGTTCAGGCTCCCGATGACGACGACACGTCCGCTCACGACGACCTCCCGCATCCGCTGCCGATGGCGTGATCTCCGACGTCGACCGGCAACGCCCCGGAGGCGGTGCGCTCCCCGAGCAGCACGCGCACGAGCCCGGCGAAGGTGGCCGGGGTCCGGCCGAATGTCGCGAGCTTAGCGACGCGGGCGCGGTCGCGCGCGAGCGTGTAGGGCGCGTCGAGCGCCACGACGACGTCACCGGAGGCCGGGGCGCTCGACGTCTCCTCCCCGTCGTCCTCCGCCGCCCGATAGGTCGAGCCGCCGCGCAACACGACGCTGGTGCCGGAGCCGGTGCGCAGACCCGACGCCTGCGCGGCACGCGTCAACGCGGCCCGGTCCTCCGACGAACCGCCGCTGACGCGGATTCCGGCGCCGACGAGCCGAGCCCCGCACTCCCCGCCGAGCTGGGTGATCGAGGCGGCCGCGACGTCGTCGGCCACCTGCTGGTGGCTGCCCGGTTCGCTCGGGGCCGGCGCGTCGTGCACCGTCGCCCGCAGCGTCGCCACCATCCGGGCGGCCGATTCCTCGAGCCGCTCCCGCGTCAGGGCACCGTCGTCGACGGCCTTGACGAGCGCGGTCACCGCCGCCTTGGGGTCGGCGGGCATGAGCAGCACGTCGGCCCCGGCGCGCACCGCCTCGACCGCGGCCTGACCGGCTCCGAACTCCGACGCGACGGCGGCCATCTCCAGGGCGTCGGTGACGACGAGCCCGGTGAACCCGAGCTGCTCGCGCAGCAACCCGGTGAGCACCTTCTGCGAGACGGTCGACGGCCGCTGCGGGTCGACGGCCGTGAGCACGATGTGCGCGGTCATGATCGCGGGAGCCCCGGCGGACACCGCCTCCGCGAACGGCAGCAGGTCGCGCTCGCGCAGCTGCGTCAGCGGCGCGCGCTGGGTGACGGTGCCCAGGTGAGTGTCGTCACCGACTCCCCCGTGGCCGGGAAAGTGCTTGAGGGTGGGCAGGATTCCGGCATCGAGGTAACCGGCCGCCAGCGCCGAGGAGATCCGGGAGACGGCCCGCGGGTCGGAGCCGGGCGAGCGCACCCCGATCGTCGGGTCCTGCGGGCCCGTGACGTCGGCGACCGGGGCGAGGACGACCGTGTACCCCAGCCCGCGCAGCTCGGCCCCCGAGGCGGCGCCGACGCGGCGGGCCAGCGCGGGGTCACCGGCGGCGCCGAGCGCCATGACGGCCGGGAACACCGTCAGCGGAGCGTCGAGCCGCGTGACCGGCCCGCCCTCCTGGTCGATGGACACGAACGCCGGCCAGTCCCGGCCGGATTCGCGCACCGCCCGGGTGAACGCCGCGTTGTCGGAGCGGGCCGTGCGCACGGCCGCCGCACCCTGGGGAAGGTTGTCGCGGAACACCGCATACCCGCCGTAGCCGCCGGAGCGCAGCGCCGCCGCGGCCTCCTGTCCGGCGGCGCGCTGACGGGGCACGACGAGCTGGGCCGCCAGCTGCGGCAACGAGAGCCGGGCCACGTCCGCACGCGCCGCCGACAGCTGCTCGGCGCTCGGCCGGCCCGTCAGGCCCGTCGCCGCCTGCCCGCCCTGCCCGTCCTGCGCGTCCTGTCGGCTCGGCTCGGCGCTCTGCGGCTGTGCCGAACCTGCCGAACCTGCCGGACCTGCCGAATCAGCAGCTCCGGCGGATCCGGCAGGGGCACCCGTGGACGTCACCCCGGACCACCCCGAGCACCCCGCGATCGGCGCGAGCAGCAGCAGCGCGGTCGTACCCCACAGGGCACGCCGCGGCGCACGTCGTCGACTCATCACACCCACACCCACACCCCTCGCGTTGCCACGTCACAGGATCCCCCGCAGCACCGCCACGACGTACCCGACGTAGCCGACCGCCAACACCCCACCCACCGCCGCCGGGAGACGCCCGCGCGCCGCGACGAAGACCGCGAGCGGCAGCACGGCCGCGACGACCGCGACGGCGAGCAGGCCGGGCGCCTCCAGCGGCGCGACCAGCGATGCCACCCCCAGTGTGAGGGTTGAGTTGTACAACGCCGAACCGAGCACGCCGCCGATGGCCACCTGGGTGAGCCGGCGCCGCCGGGCCGCGACGACGAGCGCGAGCACCTCCGCGGACGTCGCGAACGCCAGCGCGGTCAACCCCGTCGCGTGCTCTCCCAGCCCCGCGGCGACGGCGATCCGGGCGGCGCCGTCGACCGCGAGCGCGCCGCCGAGCACCATCGCGAGCAGCCCCGCGAGCAGCCACGCCACCGCCCGGCGCCCCGAGATCGCCGGCCCGGCCGCGCCGTCGTCGTTATCGTCGTCGGACTCGGCGAGCTCCCCGAAGGCGGGTGGGCGCCGGTCGGTGCGCCAGATGATCGCGACGACCGCGACGAACAGCGCGCACAGCAGCGCGCCCTCCCAGCGGGCCACGGTGCCGTCGGCGACGGCGGCCGCGGCCGCGAGCCCGGCCAGCACGGCGAACGCGGCGTACTTGCGCAGCCGGGCGCGCACCGCGACGGGCTGCACGAGCAGCGCGAGGCCGAGCCCGAGCGTGAGCATCGTGACGTTCGCGCCGAGGGCGTCGGTCGCGGCGAGCACGGGGCGGCCCTGCGCGGAGGCGATGACGGCCGTGGCCAGCTCCTCCGGTTCCGCGCCGGCGAGCAGCAGCGCCATCGCCACCATCGGCAGGCCGACGATCCGGGCGACCTTCGCGAGGTGCTCCATGAACACCTCAGCACCCCACGTCAGCAGCACGCACCCGAGCACGAGCAACCCGAGTCCCGGCGCGAGCACGCCGAGCAGCGTCATCTCAGACGCTCACGACGTCGACCGGCAGCGACGAATCGGCCGGGATCCCCAGGTCGGAGGCGGGCCGCCCCCGGGCCACGAGCTGCGCCCCGAGGGCCGCGACCATCGCGCCGTTGTCGGTGCACAGCCCCGGCCGCGGCACCCGCAGACGGATGCCGGCGGCGTCGCAGCGCTCCTGCGCCATGGCGCGCAGCCGGGAGTTGGCGGCCACCCCGCCTCCGATGAGCAGGTCGTCGACGCCGTGTTCGCGGCAGGCGAGCACGGCCTTGCGGGTGAGCACGTCGGTGACCGCCTCCTGGAAGCTGGCGGCGACGTCGGCGACCGGCACCGGCTGCCCGTCGCGTTCGCGGGCCTCGACCCAGCGGGCGACGGCGGTCTTCAGCCCGGAGAAGGAGTAGTCGAAGCGGTGCCGCGCCATGTCGCGCCCGGAGGTCAGGCCGCGCGGGAAGCTCACGTACGCGGCATCGCCCTCGCGGGCGGCCTTGTCGATGAAGGGCCCGCCCGGAAACGGCAGCCCGAGCACCCGGGCGACCTTGTCGAAGGCCTCGCCGGCGGCGTCGTCGATCGTCGCGCCCAGGGAGGTGATGTCGTCGGTGATGTCGGGCACGAGCAGCAGGTTGGAGTGGCCGCCGGAGACGAGCAGGGCCGCGGTCGGCTCGGGCAGCGGACCGTGCTCGACGATGTCGACGGCCACGTGCGAGGCCAGGTGGTTGACGCCGTACAGCGGCTTGTCGAGCGCGAGCGCGAGGGCCTTGGCGGCGGCGAGCCCGACGAGCAGCGCGCCGGACAGGCCCGGGCCGCTCGTCACGGCGATGGCGTCGAGGTCGCGCAGCTGCACCCCCGCGGTCTGGCAGGCCCGGTCGATCGTCGGGACCATCGCCTCCAGGTGCGCGCGGGAGGCCACCTCGGGCACGACCCCGCCGAACCGGGCGTGCTCGTCGACGCTGCTGGCCACGGCGTCGGCGAGCAGGGTCTGGCCGTGCACGATGCCGACCCCGGTCTCGTCGCACGACGTCTCGATGCCCAACACGAGCGGACCGCCTGTCATCGCTGCTCCTCCTCGGGTGAGCCGTCGGTGCCGCCGCCGATGCGAGCGGGCAGGTGCCGGCGCATGACGAGCGCGTCGACGTCGCCGTAGTACCGCCGCCGCACGCTGAGCACCTCGAAGCCCTCGGCCTCGTACAGGCTCCGGGCCGCGGTGTTGTCGGCCCGCACCTCGAGCAGCAGCGCCTCCGCGGGAGCCGCGAGCTCGTAGAGCCGATGCAGCAGCGCGCGCCCGAGCCCGGTGCCCCGGGCGGCGGGCGCCACCGCGATCGTCATGACGTCGGCGACCGCCCCGCCGCGATCCACGCCGGCGTACCCGAGCACGCGGTGATCGGCGCCCGCGGAGGCGGTGACGTACGCCCGGCGCGGCCGCGCGGCCAGCTCCGCCCACCACGAGGGGGCGCTCCACGCGTGCGCGCCGAACAGTTCGGTCTCCAGCTCGGCCAGGGCCGGGATGTCGCTCCAGCGGGTCTCCCGCAGCATCATCTGAGCGCCCGTGGCGGTCGTCATGAGCGCCCCTGCCCGGGGTCGGCCGATGTCTCGACCGGCGAGACCGGGGCGGCCGGCGCGCGAGCCGGTTGCGGGGTGGCGTCGGGCCGGCGCAGATAGAGCGGAGTCAGGTCGTCCAGGCCCGCGCCGGCGGCGAGGCGGCTCACCGCGAGGTGCGCGAGCACACCGGCCGAGACGTCGAGCACGGGCACCGCGAGCGCTGGAGGCTGTTCCTCGGCGCCGCCGAACGCCTGCGGATACAACAGCGGCCCGCGCCCGGCGACCGGCCAGCCGCGCACGTCGGCGGGCAGGTCCGCGGCCTTGCCGACGGCCGGCGGAAGCATCCGCCGGGCGCCGTCCTCGGCCAGCTCGTAGCCGGCCCAGTAGACCTCCTTGCGACGCGCGTCGGTCGCGACGAGCAGCCGCGACGTCGCCAGGCCCGCCAGCCACACCTCGTGGGCGATGGCGTCGAGGCTGCACACCCCACCGACCCGCGCGCCGACCGCGCGGGCGAACGTGGCGGCGGAGACGAGCCCGACGCGCAACCCGGTGAACGGCCCGGGGCCGGTGCCGGCGACGACATCGGTGACCTCGCCCGGCTCCCGGCCCGCCCGCGCCAGCACGGTGCGGATCGCGGGCGCGAGGTGCTCGGCGTGCGCCCGCGACCCGGCCACGTCCTCCTGGGCGAGCAGCCGGGTACCGTCGTGCAGGGCCACGCCGACGACGCCGGTCGCCGTGTCCATCGCGAGCATCAACACGCGTCACAGGCTACGTGCCACCACCGACATCGCGGCCGCCGGCCGCGTCGGGCCGGTGCAGAGGGTCGACCGTGCTCGACGCGCATCGCTGGTGAACACGAATCAGCATGCGCAGCAACACTCCCGCTCCTCGAAGAGCGCTTGTCGGTGCTGCCCCGTAGGTTGTGCAGAAACCTCGACCGAGCACAGGGCGGGCACGATGATCACATTCGAATCGGTGACCAAGCGGTTCCCCGACGGCACCGTCGCCGTCGACGACCTCTCGCTGGAGGCGCCGACGGGGCGGATCACCGTCTTCGTCGGACCCTCGGGCTGCGGCAAGACGACCACGCTGCGCATGATCAACCGCATGATCGAGCCGACGAGCGGGCGCATCCTCATCGACGGCGACGACACCGCCGCCCTCGACGCGGCCCGCCTGCGGCGCGGCATCGGCTACGTCATCCAGAACGCGGGCCTCTTCCCGCACCGCACGGTGCTCGACAACGTGACGACCGTGCCCCGCCTCCTCGGCGAAGACCGCAAGGCCGCCCGCTCCCGCGCGGTCGACCTCATGGAGCGCGTCGGCCTCGACACCTCGCTGGCCGACCGCTACCCCAACCAGCTCTCCGGCGGCCAGCAGCAGCGCGTCGGGGTCGCCCGCGCGTTGGCCGCCGACCCGCCGATCATGCTCATGGACGAGCCGTTCAGCGCCGTCGACCCCATCGTCCGCGAGCAGCTGCAGGAGGAGTTCCTGCGGCTGCAGGACGAGCTCGACAAGACGATCGTGTTCGTCACGCACGACATCGACGAGGCGGTCAAGCTCGGCGACCAGGTGGCGGTCTTCGCGGTCGGCGGCACCCTGGCCCAGCTCGACACCCCGCGCCGGCTGCTCGACAACCCCAACGACGATTTCGTCGCCGACTTCGTCGGCCGCGACCGGGGCTTCCGGGCGCTGGGCTTCGAGAGCTCGCGGGTGCCGATCGAGCCGGCCCCCACCGTGCGGCTCGACGAGCGGGCTCCGGCCGACGCGCCGTGGGTCGTCGTACTCGACGCCGACGACCGGCCGCTGGGGTGGGTCGAGCCGCACCGTCTCGACGGGCCGGTCACCTCCCCGGTCGTGCACCGCGGCAGCACGGTCGGGCGCGCCGACGGGCCCCTGCGCGGCCTGCTCGACGCCGCCCTGTCCTCCCCCGCCGGCCTCGGGCTCGTCGCCGACGACGCGGGTCGCTTTCTCGGCACCGTGCGCCCGGAGGCCGTGCTGTCGGCCATCGAGGGCGCTCGCCTGCGACGGGAGGCGGCGTCGTGACCTGGTTTCTCGAGCATCTCGACCTCGTCGGCGAGTACGCCTGGCGGCACGCCTATCTCGCGATCGTGCCGCTGATCCTGGGGCTGGCGCTGGCGATCCCGCTGGGCTGGCTGGCCCGGCGCGTGCGGTGGCTGCGCACCCCGATCGTCGCCGGCAGCGGCCTGCTCTACACGCTGCCCTCGCTCGCGGTGTTCATCCTGCTGCCCGGCCTCATCGGCACGCAGATCCTCGACCCGCTCAACGTGCTCATCGCGATGACGATCTACACGATCGCGCTTCTCGTGCGCACCGTCGTCGACGGCCTCGACTCCGTGCCCCAGGAGGTGCGGCTGGCGGCCACGGCCATGGGCTACCGGGGGCTGCGCCGGTTCGCCGCCGTCGAGCTGCCGCTCGCGGTGCCCGTCATCACCGCCGGGCTGCGGGTCGCCGCCGTCAGCAACGTCAGCATCGTCTCGGTCGCCGCGATCATCGGGGTGCAGCAGCTGGGGTCGCTGTTCACCGACGGCTTCAACCGGGCGTTCCTCGCGCCGATCGTCGTCGGGCTCGTCGCGTGCGTCGCCCTCGCCCTCCTGCTCGACCTGCTCATCGTGTGGGGCTCGCGGACGCTCACCCCGTGGGCGCGCACCGTCGGCGCGGGAGGCACCCGATGATCGGCGGCATCCTCGCCTGGCTCACCGACCCGGCCAACACCGCCGCGATCGGCCGGCGCACCCTCGAGCACTTGGAGTACTCGCTGCTCGCGACGCTGATCGCCGCGCTCATCGCGATCCCCATCGGCCTGTACATCGGGCACACCGGCCGGGGCTCGGTCGTCGCGGTCAGCGCCGCGGGCGCCGCCCGGGCCATCCCCTCCCTCGGCCTGCTGTACCTGTTCGTCGTCTGGCTCGGCCCGATCATCGGCGGCGACCTGGCCTTCTACATCCCGAACATGCTCGTGCTCATCGTGCTCGCGATCCCGCCGATCCTGTCCGGCACGTACTCCGGCATCGCGGCCGTCGACCCGGCCGCCCGCGACGCCGCCAAGGGCATGGGCATGCGCGGCCGCCAGGTGCTCACCGACGTCGAGATCCCGTGCGCCCTGCCGCTGATCTTCTCCGGCGTGCAGTCCGCGCTGCTGCAGGTCATCGCCACCGCGACGATCGCCGCCACCGCCGGCATGGGCGGCCTGGGCCGTTTTCTCATCGACGGGCTCGCCGTGCGCGACTATTACCAGATGGCCGGCGGCGCGATCCTCGTCGCTGTGCTCGCGCTGGCCGTCGACCTGCTCATGAGCCTGCTGCAGAAGCAGGTCACCTCGGCGGGCCTCGGCGGGCGCCGCCGCGGACCCCGCGACACCGCCTCCTCACCGCACCCGCGTGAGCAGAGCCGAGACCAGACCCGACAACCGACTGGGAGCACGACATGAGAAGCATCCGCACCGCGCGCACCACGGCCCTGGCGGGCACGATCCTGGCCGCCCTGCTCGGCACCGCCGCGTGCGGCTCCGGCGGCGGCACCCCGCTCGACCAGCCGACCGACCAGGCCGGCGGCACGGCCGCGGCCGGCACGATCACGGTCGGCTCGGCGAACTTCCCGGAGTCCGAGCTGCTGATGAACATCTACGCCGGGGCCCTGCAGGCCAAGGGCGTCAACGTGACCACCCGGCCCAACATCGGCAGCCGCGAGACGTACATCCCGGCGCTGCAGGACGGTTCGATCAACCTCATCCCCGAGTACACCGGCGTGCTCGCCCAGTACTTCGACCACTCGGTGACCGCGACGTCCTCCGACGAGGTGTACACCGCGCTGCAGCAGGCCCTGCCGCAGGGCCTGAGCGTGCTCGACAAGGCGGCCGCCGAGAACAAGGACGCGGTCGTCGTCACCCGCGAGACCGCGACCCAGCACAACCTCAAGGCCATCGGCGACCTCGCCCCGGTCGCCGGCGACATGGTGCTCGGCGGCCCGCCGGAGTGGAAGACCCGCCCCACCGGCGTTCCCGGGCTCAAGCGCGTCTACAACGTGACGTTCCGGGAGTTCCGCTCCCTCGACGCGGGCGGCCCGCTCACCGTGCAGGCGCTGAGCAACGGCCAGGTGCAGGCCGCCAACCTGTTCACCACCGACCCGAGCATCGCCGAGAACGACTTCGTCGTGCTGCAGGACCCGAAGTCGCTGTTCGCCGCGCAGAACATCGTGCCGCTCATCGCCAGCTCCGCCGACACCCCACAGGTGCGCGAGACCCTCAACGCCGTCTCCGCGCAGCTCGACACCCCGACGCTGGCGGGCCTCGTCAAGCAGGTCGTCACCGACAAGAAGGACTCGGCCACCGTCGCCCAGGAGTTCCTCAGCCAGAAGAGCCTCGGCTGAGCGCGCCGCGGGCACGTCTCGGCCGGCTCAGGCCGGGTCGTCGCCCGCGACCGTCGCGAGCACGCCGGGGCCGTAGCGCTCCAGCTTCGCGGCGCCGACGCCGCTGATCGCACTGAGCTGCGCCGACGTCGTCGGCGCGGCCGCGGCGATCGCCCGCAGCGTCGCGTCGTGGAAGACGACGTACGCGGGCACACCCTGCTCCTTGGCGGCCGCGGCCCGCCAGGCCCGCAGCCGCTCGAACAGGTCCGCGGCCGCGCCGGTCAACTCCCCCGGGTCACCCGGGCGCCGGCCCGCGTCGGAACGGCCCGACCGGCCGCCACCCGAACCCGAGGAGCCCGAGGCTGCTGAACCGCCGGAACCGCCGCGCCCGCCCCGCCCGGCGGGCGCCGGGTCGTGCCGCAGCCGCACGGTCCGCTCACCGCGCAGCACGGCGGCGCTGCCCTCGGTGAGCCCGAGCGTGCCGTAGTCGCCCTCGACGGCGAGCAGCCCCGCCGCGAGCAGCTGCCGCACGACCCCGCGCCACTGCCCCTGGGTCAGGTCGGTGCCGATGCCGAACGTCGTCAGGTCGGTGTGCCCCAGCTGGCTGACGCGCGGGGTCGCCACGCCGCGCAGGATGTCGATGAGATGCCCCGCGCCGTACCGCTGCCCCCGTCGGTCGAGCCGCACGACCGTCGACAGCAGCTTCTGCGCCGGGATCGTCCCGTCCCACGCCTGCGGCGGGTCCAGGCACGTGTCGCAGTTTCCGCAGGCCCCGGTGCCCGGCTGCCCGAAGTAGGCGAGCAGCTGCTCGCGCCGGCACGACACGGTCTCGCACAGCGCGAGGATCGCGTCGAGGTGCTGGCCCTGGCGGCGCCGGTGGGCCTCGTCGCCCTCCCCGGTCTCGATCATCTTGCGCAGCTGCACGACGTCGGCGAGGCCGTACGTCATCCACGCGGTCGACGGGAGTCCGTCGCGGCCGGCGCGGCCCGTCTCCTGGTAGTAGCCCTCGACCGACTTCGGCAGGTCGAGGTGCGCGACGAACCGCACGTCGGGCTTGTCGATGCCCATGCCGAACGCGATCGTCGCCACCATGACCAGCCCGTCTTCGCGCAGAAAGCGCCCCTGGTGGCGGGCCCGCGCCTCCCGGTCCAGCCCCGCGTGGTACGGCAGCGCGGGAATGCCCTCGGAGACCAGGAACTCGGCGGTGGCCTCGACGCCGGCCCGGCTCAGGCAGTAGACGATGCCGGAGTCGCCGGGGTGCTCGGCGCGCAGGAACGACAGCAACTGCCGGCGCGGGTTGTCCTTGGGCACGATGCGGTACGTGATGTTCGGCCGGTCGAAGTCCGCGACGAAGTGGCGCGCCTCGCCCAGCCCCAGCCGCTCGGCGATCTCGGCGTGCGTGGCCTGGGTCGCGGTCGCCGTCAACGCGATCCGCGGCACCGCCGGCCAGCGCTGGGCGAGCATCGACAGCTGCAGGTAGTCGGGCCGGAAGTCGTGCCCCCACTGCGACACGCAGTGCGCCTCGTCGATCGCGAACAGCGCGATCGCGCCGGAGTCGAGCAGCCGCGCGGTCTCCGCCGACCGCAGCCGCTCCGGCGCGAGGTAGAGCAGGTCGAGTTCGCCTGCGAGGTAGGCGCGTTCGGTGTCGCGACGCTGCTGCGGACCCTGCGTGGAATTGAGGAAGCCCGCGCGCACCCCGAGCGCCGACAGCGCGTCGACCTGGTCGGCCATGAGCGCGATGAGCGGGGAGATGACCACGCCCGTGCCCTCCCGCACGAGCGAGGGCACCTGGTAGCACAGCGACTTGCCGCCGCCGGTCGGCATGAGCACGAGCGCGTCGCCGCCCCCGATGACCGTCTCGATGATCTGCGCCTGCTGCCCGCGGAAGCCCTCGTAACCCCAGACCCGCTGCAGCGTCTCCAGCGCCGCGGCGGCGTCGGCGGAGCCGGGCGGCTCGAGGTCGAGCTCGAGCACGTCGGAGGGAGCCGGGGCCGGCGGGGGCGTTCGCATCGCCTCAGCCTAGGCCGAGCCCGCGCCACGCCGCGGCGGCTGTCCCCAGGCGGGCCGGCCGCTCACTCCCAGCGAGGCCCGTGCCCGGTGACGCGGGCCCGCCGCGGGGTCTCGTCCTCGTCGGCCACGGCCCGGGTCAGCTCGACCTCGAGATAGGAGTCGGCGAGCCGCTCGGCCAGGCCGCGGCCCCACTCGACGACGGTCACCGCCTCCTCCAGCGAGGCCTCCAGGTCGAGGTCCTCGAGCTCGACGGCGTCACCGAGCCGGTAGGCGTCGACGTGCACGAGCGCGGGCCCGCCGACCAGCGAGGGATGCACCCGGGCGATGACGAACGTCGGCGACGTGATCGGCCCGCGCACGCCCAGGCCCGCGCCGAGCCC
>JBDIAM010000061.1:0-13383 GCA_039812445.1 Piscicoccus intestinalis
GGGCGCCGTAGTCGACGACGAGAACTGGCTTGGCGTGCGGGTCGCTCACGGCCGCGAGTCTACAAGCGCCCCCGAACGCCGCTCGAAACTGCGTGTCGTGGTGAGAACTGCAGTCCGGACTGCAGTTCTCACCACGACACGCAGTTTCGACGGTCGTTGGTCGTTGGACGTTCGTCGTTGGGTGGTCGTTGGTGGTCGTTGGGGCTCAGCGCAGGAGCGGCATGGAGCCTTGTTCGGCGACGGCCAGGTTGGCGTGCTCTCGGATCGACACGCGGTGCTCGACCCAGAACGAGAAGAACGGCACGCAGCCGGCGAGCATGACCCCGATGAGCTTGAGCAGCGACCACCGCGCGGGCATACCGAGATTGACCGACGCGCCCAGGTACACCATGTAGAGGAAGCCGTGCGGCATGGCCCACCAGGCGAGGATGTCGTTGCCGAAGCCGTACTTGAGCACCATCTCCAACACGAGCAGCAGCAGGCCGAACCCGACGATGATCGCCATGATCCGGTAGAACGGCAGCGCCTTGCGCACCCGCGCCGGGTCGTACCCCTTGGGCAGCGCGCGGGGACGCCGGCCCGTCGAGTCCTGCGGAGTGGGGCTGGGGCTTGTCACGACGATCGCTCCTTGTTCTCTTCGTCGGCGGGCACCCTGAGCGGCGCGGCCGCGTCATCCTCTCCGGAGGCGGCGTTGGCCGCCTCGAGCTGTTCGCGGTCGTGTTCTTCGCGCACCATGCGCCACCACATGTAGAGCGCGAACAGCGCGAAGATCCACCACTGCAGGGCGTAGGCGAGGTTGCGCCAGGCGAACCCGTCGGGCGACAGGTCCGGCGGCGGGATGTGCGTGACCCCGGTCGATGGCGGCTGCTGACTGCTCGGGAACAGGATCGCGTTGTACAGCTGCCCGGGCCAGTCGTTGACGAGCTGGGCCAGGTCGACGGTCTGCATCTGCCCGGGCGGCAGGGCCACCGGGTCGTTCGAGGCGGACTCACTGCCGGCCAGCATCCCCGCCAGGGAGACGGTGCCCTCCGGCGGCGCGGGCGCGGCGTTCGGGTCGGTGATGAAACCGCGGATGACCGCGAGCCGGGCCCCAGTCGCCTGGACGACGAGCGGGGTGACGACCCAGTATCCGGTCTGATCGCCGAGGCGCCGGTCGGTGATGACCACCTGCCCCGAGGCGTCGTAGCTCCCGGAGACGGTCACGGTCCGCCCCATGAGGTCGCCGGTCATCGGGGTGTGCGGCGAGAGCACGCCGGTCAACTCGACCGAGGGCGCCTCACGGGCCTCCTGGAGCGCCTCCTCGTGACCCCGGTCGCGGGCGACGTCGAGCTGCCAGAGGCCGAGCTGGGCGAAGACGATGAGCACGACGACGACCGCGGCCAGCAGCGCCAGCCATTTGGGTCTCGTCGCGGTGCGCCACACGTCTGCCAGGCTAATCGACGCCCCGGTGAGCGGCCCGGCCGCCCCGGAAAGACCGCAACTCCGACTCCCCCGGCGGGCGTGCCCCCCAGCGGTCGGCCGCGCGACCCCAACGTCGACACGGCTCCCGAGCGTCGACCGGCTCCCTCGGCAGCCGAGTCGCCCCCTCATCATCCCTCAGCGTCGGCCGAGCACCTTCATCGCCCGCAGCGCCCAGGTCATCGTCGAGGCCAACTGCTGGCCGCCGACCCCGGCCGGCGCGCCGAGGTTCATGCCGCGCTGCACGGCGATCGTCTGCGGCTCGGTGTACTTCAGCAGGCCCTCGACGCCGTGGCGGCGCCCCAGCCCGGAGGCCTTCATGCCGCCCATCGGCGCGGCGGTGCTCGCGTACGCGGCCCCGTGGCCGTCGTTGACGTTGACGCTGCCGGCCTTGATCGCCCGGGCGATCGTGCGGCCGCGGGCGATGTCGCGGGTCCACACCGAGGCGTTCAACCCGTACTCCGTGTCGTTGGCCCGCTCGATCGCCTCGGCGTCGCTGCCGACCCGGTACACCGAGGCCACCGGCCCGAACGTCTCCTCGCGGCACACGTCCATCGCCTCGGTGACGCCCTCGATCACCGTGGGCTCGAAGAAGTACGGCCCGATGTCGGGCCGCGCCCGCCCGCCGGTGAGCACGGTGGCGCCCGCCGCGACCGCCTCCTGCACGTGCCGCTGCACCCGGTCGAGCTGGGCGGCGGAGACGAGGCTGCCGAGGTCTGCGTCGTAGGTGAGGTTGGTGCCGAGGCGCAGCGCCTCGACGCGCGGCAGGAAGCGCGCGAGGAAGTCGTCGGCGATGCTCTCGTGCAGCAGCAGCCGCTCGGCCGAGATGCACAGCTGGCCCGCGGACGTGAAGCACGCGCCGACCGCCCCCTCGGCGGCCCGGTCGAGATCGGCGTCGGCGGCCACGTACAGCGGGTTCTTGCCGCCGAGCTCGAGGCTGGCCCCGACGAGTCGGCGCCCGGCGATCGCGCCCACCTCGCGCCCGGTGGCGGTGGAGCCGGTGAAGCTGATGTAGTCGGCCTGCTCGACGACGGCCCGCGCGGTGTCGGCCGGGCCGAGCACGATCTGCAGCGCGCGCGACGGCAGCCCGGCCCGGGTCAGCAGGTCGGCGACGAAGAGGGCGGTGAGGCTGCCCTGCGGGTCGGGCCGCAGCACGACGGTGTTGCCCGCGACCAACGCCGGGATCGCGTCGGTGATCGCCAGCGACAGCGGGTAGTTCCACGGCGAGACGATGCCGACGACGCCCTTGGCGTGGCGCACCTCCTCGACCCGGGTCAAGCCCGGCACGATGCCCGAACGCCGTTGCGCCCGCAGCAGGTCGGGCCCGCTGCGGGCGTAGTAGCGGGCCACCTGGGCGACGTCGACGATCTCCTCGAAGGCGTGCACCCGGGCCTTGCCCGACTCCAGCTGGATGAGGTCGAGCAGCTCGACCTGGTGAGCGAGCACGAGGTCGTGCAGCCGCAGGAAGAACTCGCTGCGCAGGTGCACCGGCAGCTGCTCCCACGACGGCTGGATCGCGCGGGCCCCGTGGAACGCGAGCTCGACCTCCCGCGCCGAGCTGACCGGCAGCCGCGCGAGCAGCCGGCCGGTCATCGGGGTGATCGTGTCCATCGTCTGCGCCCGCGGCGAACTCACCGCGTAACGGCGCAGGTGAGCCACCCAGTCGGGGTCGAGCGCGTAGGTGCCAGGGGTGGTCACCGTGGACCCCTCCTGCGCCCCGCCCGATGTCGTACTCGTCGTCGCCGCCACCCCCGTCGGCCCGGTCGCGCCGCCGGCCACCGCCTGATCTGTTGCCATGGCAGCCAGGCTACGTGCGGGGTCTGACAAGTTCCGGCGGACCGGCTGGAGGCGGTCTCAGTCCACGACGTGCGGGGTGACGACGACCTCGATGCGCTGGAACTCCTTGACCTCGGTGTACCCGGTGGTCGCCATCGCGCGGCGCAGGGCGCCGACGAAGTTCGTGCGTCCGTCGGCGGCGCGGCCGGGGCCGAAGAGGATCTCGCGCAGCGGGGCGGTGGCCCCGACCTCGACGCGCTCGCCGCGCGGCAGCTGCGGGTGGTGCGCCTCCGAGCCCCAGTGGTAGCCGCGGCCCGGGGCCTCCAGCGCCCGCGCGAGCGCCGCGCCGATCATCACGGCGTCGGCGCCGCACGCGATGGCCTTGACGATGTCGCCGGAGCGGCCCATGCCGCCGTCGGGGATGACGTGCACATACCGGCCGCCGGACTCGTCGAGGTAGTCGCGGCGCGCGGCCGCCACGTCGGCGATCGCGGTCGCCATCGGGGTCTGCACGCCGAGGGTCTGCACGGTGGTGTGCGCGGCACCGCCTCCGAAACCGACGAGCACACCTGCCGCGCCGGTGCGCATGAGGTGCAGAGCGGCGGTGTACGTGCCGGCGCCGCCGACGATGACCGGCACGTCGAGTTCGTAGATGAACCGCTTGAGGTTGAGCGGCTCGGCGTGGCTGCTCACGTGCTCGGCGGAGACCGTGGTGCCGCGGATGACGAACAGGTCGACGCCCGCGTCGACCACCGTCTTCCAGTGATCCTGGGTGCGCTGCGGCGACAGCGCGCCCGCGACCGTCACCCCCGACTCCCGGATCTGGTGCAGCCGGGCGGTGATGAGCTCGGGCTTGATCGGCTCGGCGTAGATCTCCTGCATGCGGGCGGTGACCGCGGACGGGTCGAGCGAGGCGATCTCCGCCAGCTGCGGCGTCGGGTCTTCGTAGCGGGTCCACAGGCCCTCGAGGTCGAGCACGCCCAGGCCGCCGAGCTTGCCGAACGCGATCGCGGTCTCCGGTGACATCACCGAGTCCATCGGGGCCGCCATGAACGGCAGCTCGAAGTGATAGGCGTCGATCTGCCAGGACGTGGAGACCTCCTCGGGGTCGCGGGTGCGCCGCGAGGGCACGACAGCGATGTCGTCGAAGGTGTAGGCACGCCGCCCGCGCTTGCCCCGGCCGATCTCGATCTCACTCACGCGCTCAGGCTACCCAAGGCGGGTGCGGCGCCCGGCCCGGCCACGCAGCGCTCCATCGTTCTCGGCGCTCCCGGCATATCTACCGAGGGCGTCCAGATGCGCATGACACCATCGGGCGCATGCGTTCCTGTTGCGCCCTGTATGTCGACGCCGGCTACCTGCTCGCCTCCGCCGCGACCCGCGTCACCGGCACCTCGCTGCGCGGCGGCGTGCATGTCGACCACGACGAGCTCGTGCCGCGCCTCATCCGGCAGGTGGAGACCGACAGCGGGCTGCCGTTGCTGCGGCTCAACTGGTACGACTCCGGCGGTGAGGCCGGGGGCCAACCCGACGGTGTGCAGGCCCGGCTCGGGCTCATGGCCCGCGTCAAGCTGCGGCTGGGCCGGCTCTCCTACGCCGGCGAGCAGAAGGGCGTCGACCTGCGCCTCGGCCTCGACCTCGCGACCCATGCGCGCAACAACATCGTCGACGTCGCCTACCTGCTCTCCGGTGACGACGACCTGACCGAGGCCGTCGAGGAGGCCCAGGGCCACGGCGTCCAGGTCATCCTCCTGGCGGTGCCCGACGAGGCCGGTGAGCCGTTCGGCGTGGCCCGCCACCTGCAGCGGGAGTCCGACGGACTGACGCTCATCGAGGAGGAGACGATCCGGGAGTCGGTGCGCGCCGCCGGTCCGCGGCCCGGGCTCGTCGGGGTGCCCACCCCGGCTGCCCGGGGCGAGGGGTCGGCGTCCGCGCTGCCCCCGGGGTCCCTGGAGTCCCTGCAGTCCCCGGAGTCGGAGTCGTCGCGGGCAGCGGGAGCAGCGGCCTCGTCGGCAGCGAGGTCGCGGCCGGTCCCGGCCGACGCGCCGGCGCCCGCTGCCCGCACCGGCGCGGCGAGCGACGGCGGCGGGAGCCCTGCCCCGACTCCGGCGCTGCTCTCCGGTCACCGGGCCCGCCCGTCGGCGGCCGGCGCCCCGGCGGCGCACGGCGGTGGCGCCCCCAGCCCCGCCGCGTTCGCCGGCTCGCGCCCGCGTCCCGCCGGGGAGGCGACCGTCATCTACTCGACGTCCACGGGCCGCCCGTCGGAGCCGCCACACCTGCCCGGAGCCCGGGTCGCCGACGACGCCGTCATCGAGCAGGTGTGCTCCCGGGTGCTCGGCACGTGGCTGGCGTCGGCCTCGGAGGCCGATCAGACGCGGCTGTTCGCCAACCGCCCGGCGATCCTGTCCGACATCGACCGGGCCCTGCTGCAGGACCTGTCCGCGCGGCTCGGGGTGTACGACATCCGCGAGGAGGACCGGTACGCGCTGCGGGCCCAGTTCTGGGCGGAGGCGACGCGCCGGTTGCCGCGGGAGGCCGCGCAGGGCGGGGGCGCCGACGAGGGCCCATCCAGCGGTTCCGAGGGCCAGGACAGCACCCCGCGGGCCGCCTCGGGCGGAGGCCGATGACCCAGGCCGAGCCTGCCCGGGGCGCCGAACCGCGGGGTGACGCCGCGCAGGCGTGCTGGTGATCGATGGCGACCGCGGGTTCTGCCTGCGGTGCGGGGCGTTCGCGCAGCGCCACGTGGCCGCGCGGGCCTACCGCTGGGTGGCCGACAACCGCCACCGTGTCCCCCCGGGCGGCTGCCGCCTCGCCGGTGGCGGCGGAGGCGCTCCGCGGAGTTGACCCGCCGGGCGGCCCGGCAGCCCAGCCCGGCGTGGCGACACCGCCTCCGGGCTCCGGTCTCGCTGGGTGAGGGCGTCGTCTCGGCACCCGGGACGGGACCGCCGGGCTGCCGCCAGATCATCTCCGCGGAGCCGGCTCAGCAGCAGCCGAACGGTTCGGCCCGACGGCACAGGCTCCCGTGCGGATGTCGCAAGGTTCGCTGACCAGCGCTCAACCGAGTTCGGACAGGGCCACGACGATGTCGGTACCGAGCAATGGCACGGTCACCTGGCTCGCGTCCTGCGTGACGTGCTCGTATCCGGACGTACCGGGGTGCGTGAAGAGTGCGAGCCGCTGTTGCTGGCGGTCGATCACGAGGTACAGCGGCACCCCGGCGCGACCGTACTCGCGCGCTTTGATCTGCCAGTCCTTGCGGCGCGAGGAGGGCGAGACCATCTCGGCGACCAAGACGACGTCGGCGGGATCGAGCGTGCGCGCCTCGTCGATGGAGCCCGCGCGCACCGCCACGAAGTCAGGCACCCGCACGGTCGCCCGCACGGGAGTGGGGTCGAGCATGACCCCGACGTCCGGCGCCCAATCGACGCCGGACGGCTCCAGCAGCCGACCCAGCCTGGTCAGCCCCAATCGATTGCCGAATCCTTCGGGCGGACACATCTCCAGGACGCCCGCGACCAGCTCGTGTTTGAACTCGTGCTCGTATTCGAAGAACTCCTCCAGCGTCATCCGCCGAGGCGCGGCAACACTCGCGCTGCTCATCGGGCCACCTCCTCTCCCCAGTGTCACGGCTGGACCGCACCGAACGGAAGGCCCGACACAAACGCTAGCCACCACCACCGACAGCGCCAGGAGGTTATCCACAGCCGCCGGACGCGACGAAGCGCCCGGACCCCTCTGTGTCATCGGGAGGGACCGGGCGCTTCGCGACAGAACCGAGCTCAGGCGCGGGCGAGCACCTTCTCGGCGATGAGGTCACCGATCGGCATGGCGCTGGTCGCCGCCGGAGACGGGGCGTTGCACACGTGCGTCATGCGCTCGGTCTCGTAGAAGAGGAAGTCCTCGACCATCGAGCCGTCCTTGCGCACGGCCTGCGCGCGGATGCCCGCGGGCTCCGGGGTGAGGTCGGCCGTCGTCAGCTGCGGGCAGTACTTGCGGATCAGCTCGAGGTAACCCGGCTTGTACACCGAGTTCCACTGCTCGACCGCACCCGTCTTCAGCTGCGCCTTGGCCACCTTCCAGAAGCCCGGGAAGCGCACGAACGACGCGATGTCCTTCGCGTTCAGCGACCACTTCGGGTAGCCCTCCCGCGAGAACCCCATGACGGCGTTCGGGCCGACGGTCACGCCGCCGTCCATCATCAGCGTCAGGTGCACGCCCAGGAACGGCAGCTCCGGGTCGGGCACCGGGTAGATCAGCGTGTGCACGATGTCGTTCTTGCTCGCCGGGAGCCGGTAGTACTCCCCGCGGAACGGCACCATCTGGAAGTCGACGTCCAGACCCGCCATCGTCGCGAGCCGGTCGGCCTGGATGCCGCCGCACACGACGAGCTGCTTGGCGTACACCCGCTCGGGCGCACCCGAGCCAGAGCCCGACTCCACGTCGATGCGCACCTCCGAGAGCGACTCGGTGATGTCGGCGACCTTGGTGCCGAGCCGGATCGTGCCGCCGGCGCCCTCGATGACCTGCGCCATCTTCGCGCAGACCTGCTTGTAGTCGACGATGCCGGTCGACTTCAGGAAGATCGCGCCGACACCGGTGATGTTCGGCTCGCGCCGACGCAACTCCGCCGCGTCGATCTTCTCGACGTCGAGCTCGTTGATGAGCGCCCGCTCGTACAGGGCGTTCATGCGCTCCAACTCCGCCGCGTTCGTCGCGACGATGAGCTTGCCGGTGTTGCGGTACGGGATGCCGTGCTCGTCGCAGAACTCCCGCGTGCGCTGCGCACCCTGCTTGCACAGGATCGCCTTGTGCGAGCCGGGCTTGTAGTAGATGCCCGCGTGGATGACGCCGGAGTTGTGCCCGGTCTGGTGGGCCGCGACGCGGTCCTCCTTCTCGAGCACGACCAGGCTCGCGCCCGGCCGCTCCGCCAGCAGCTTCATCGCCGTCGCCAGGCCGACGATCCCGCCGCCGATGACCGCGAAATCGTAGACCTGCGGCGCCGATTCGCGACCGGAGCCGGTGTCCGCGACGTCGGCGCGCACCGTGCGGGGCGTCTCGTCGCGCGGCGGCACGTCGGCCGCCTCCGACGGGGTGGTGACCGGATCGACGGGCTCCGTCATGCCGACGCCCCCTGCGGGGCCGCCTCGAGCGCCGGCTGCGGGAACGCCGCGTCCTGCTCGGCGCGCAGCTCGTCGGCGAGGCGACCGGCCGGCACCGTGACGTCGGCGTACGAGATGACCTCGTCCTTGGCGACGTCGCGGGTCAGCACGCAGCCCTCCGCGAGGCCCACCGGAATGAGGTTCTCGGCCGCCGCGATCGGCGCCTTCTCGCACTCGCCGTAGTAGGTGTACCCGCCGAGGGCATCGAGGGTCTCGCCGGCCGTGAGGTCGCGCTTGGCGACGGTGACAACCTCGACCCGCGGGGTGCCCAGCGGCTTGATCGTCGCGTCACCGAGCAGCGCCGCGCGGGCGATCGTGTTCGGCACCTCGAAGTGGCACAGGTGGTAGGGCGTGTAGAAGCTGTACAGCGGCCCCTCACCGAGCTTGTAGAGGTTGAGGTAGTGCTGCTGCTTGGGGTCGTCGTGCGTGGCGAGCACGTAGACGCCCGGGCCCGGCTTGGAGCCCACGACGTAGTCGACGGCGCCGCCGAGCTCCTTGAGCTCATCGACGTCGTACATGATCGTCAGCTCGTCGACGTGGCCCTTGTGCTCGCGCTGCAGGCAGCCGCGCCGGTGCACGCTCAGGCCGGCGGCGTTGGCGACGAGCGCCTGCTCGACGCTGACCTTCGTGCCGTCGGCGAAGCTCGTCACCATGTGCGGGTCCTGGCCCCACTTCTCGGCGAAGCCCTTCTGGGTCGTCGGCGTGCGGTACGGGTCCTGCAGGCCCTTGATGTTGCCCGCGACCAGCGGCGTCAGGCCCAGGCCGCGGACGAACCGGATGAGGTTCATCTGCACGCCCGGCTGGTCGCCGTCGCAGCCGGTGTAGACCAGGCCGGCCTCGGTGAACTTCTTGTTGAGGATCGAGCCGATCGTCGCGTCGACCTCGGCGTTCATCAGCACGAGGTGCTTGCGCCCGGCGAGCGTGTCGAGCGCGAGGCGCGCCCCGAACTCCACGGAGCCGGTGCAGTCGACGACCACGTCGACGCCGTGCGCCCCGGTCATCGCCTCGTGGTTGCTCGTCACGGCGTGCCGGCCCTCGCCGATCACGCGGTCGACGTCGGCGGCGGTGTCGACGACCTCGATCGCGTCGGCGGCGATCCCGGCGTTCTCCAGCGCGAACACGCCCTTCTCGGGGGTGCGGGCGAAGACGACCGCGACGACCTGGCCCGCGACGGTGTTCGTGATGTGGTTGATCAGGCCCTTGGCCATGAAGCCCGGGCCGGCGATGCCGACGCGGATCGGGCTCCCGGCGGCCTCGCGGGATGCGAGCAGGGTGTCGGTGATGATCATCGGATCGCCTTCCCGTCCCAGTCCGGCCAGGCCTTGTCCTTCTCGGAGATGACCTCGACCTCGCCGGGCCACTCCAGGCCGAAGGCCGGGTCGTCGTAGCGCTGCCCGCGCTCGGCGGACGGGGTGTACATGCCGCTGACCTGGTACATGACCTCGGTGTCGTCGGTCATCGTCAGGTAGCCGTGGCCGCAGTACGGCGGGATCCACAACGCGCGCCGGTTGTCGGCGCTCAGCTCGACCATGACGTTCTGACCGAACGTCGGGCTGTCCTCGCGCAGGTCCAGGCAGCAGTCGACGATCGTGCCGCGGGTGCAGCGCACGAGCTTGCCCTCGGCGGCGGGCTCGATCTGGCGGTGCATGCCGCGCATCGTGCCCTTCTTGGCGTTCCAGCTCATGTTGGCCTGGGCGACGTGGGTCTCGATGCCGTGCGCCGCGAACTCGTCCTGGCAGAACGTGCGGGCGAAGCCGCCGCGCTCGTCGCCGAACGGCGTGAGGTCGATGATCCAGCAGCCGTCGACGGCTGTCTCCGTGAACTTCATGCTCACCACTCCCGCTTCCAGAACAGCTTCTCGTCGACCTGGCCGGTGTTCAGCAGCCACTCGATCTGCTTGAGCCGGGTGTGGCCCCGGCCGGTGAACGTCTCGGCGTCCAGCTGGATCGCGTCGAACACCTCGTGCAGCTGCTTGGCGCCCTTGGCCAGATCCCAGTCGCAGACCAGGCCCAGGTCGGAGATCTTGTCGAAGTTGACCTTGTACGACCGGTTGTCGGCGCCCGGGGCGCCGAAGCTCAGCTGGCAGCCGGTGAACTCGTTGGCCACCGTCTCCGCGATCTCGCGCACCGTGTAGTTGTTGTCGTTGGAGCCGGAGTTGAACGCCTGGCCGTGGATCTTCTCGACCGGCGAGTCGAGCATGAGCAGGATGCCCTTGCACAGGTCCAGCGCGTGGGCCATCGGGCGCCACGGGGTGCCGTCGGAGGTCATCGCGATGACGCCGGTGGTGTAGGCCAGGCCGGCGAGGTTGTTGAGCACGATGTCGAAGCGCTGCCGCGGGCTCGCGCCGAAGGCGGTGGCGTTGCGCAGGGCGACGGGGTGGAAGTTGTCGTCCGCCATCTCCCACAGGTCCTGCTCGGTCAGGTACTTGCACTTGCCGTAGGCCGTCTGCGGGTTGACCGCGCTGGTCTCGTCGACGGTGCCGTCGGCCACGCCGTACACCGAGCAGGAGCTCATGTAGACGAACCGCTCGACGCCGGCGGCCTTGGCGGTGCGGGCCACGTGGCTGCTGCCGAGGTGGTTGATCTCGTAGGTGATCGGGCCGACGAGGTCGCCGACCGGGTCGTTGCTCAGCTCGGCGAGCGCGACGACGGCGTCGACGCCCTCGAAGTCGGCCTCGGTGAGGTTACGCATGTCCTTGGCCAGCGTCAGCGCCTCGCTGCGCAGGCCGTTGTACAGCCACCCGTTCTTGTAGAAGCCCGTGTCGACGGCGACGACCTCGTGTCCCGCGTCGATCAGCATCGGAGCCAGCAGGCAGCCGATGTAGCCATCGGTGCCGGTGACAAGAATCTTCATGCTCAGTTCCACACCTTCCAGGGCGCCGTGCCCTTGCTCCACAGGGTCTCCAGCAGGTTCCGGTCGCGCAGCGTGTCCATCGGCTGCCAGAACCCGTCGTGCTTGAATGCGTTGAGCTGGCCGGCGTGCGCGAGGTTGCGCAGCGGCTCCTGCTCGAAGACGGTGTCGTCACCGTCGATGTAGTCGATGACCGAGGGCTCGAGCACGAAGTAGCCGGCGTTGATCCACGCGCCGTCACCGGCGGGCTTCTCCATGAACGACTCGATCTTGGTCTCGTTGGCGCCGAGCACCAGCGCGCCGAAGCGGCCGGCGGGCTGCACGGCCATCATCGTGGCCTCCAGGCCCTCGCTCTTGTGGAAGGCGACCTCGGCAGTGATGTCGGCGTCGGTGACGCCGTCGCCGTAGGTGAAGCAGAAGGTCTCGTCGCCGACGTGCTCACGCACACGGGCGAGGCGGCCGCCGGTCATCGTGTCGGCGCCGGTGTCGACGAGCGTGACGCGCCAGTCCTCGGCGGACCGGTTGTGCACGGTCATCTCGTCCTTGCCGAGATCGAACGTCACGTCCGAGCGGCGCATCGCGTAGTTCGCGAAGTAGTCCTTGATGACCTCGCCCTTGTAGCCGCAGCACACGACGAAGTCCTTGATGCCGTGCGCGGCATAGCTCTTCATGATGTGCCACATGATCGGGTAGCCCCCGACCTCGACCATCGGCTTCGGCCGCAACGCCGTCTCCTCGCTCAGACGCGTGCCGAGTCCACCGGCCAGAATGACTGCCTTCATCGTGCCCCTCCCCGGGCGTGTCGAATCGTCGCGGGCATGTCCGTAGAAACCCCCTGATAAACGCTGCGTCGCTCCTGGCGACGTGTTTCCCCCTGCGCGGGCCTCCCCGGGCCAAAAGGCACACCGTGGCGAGGCATTGCGCTGCGAGAAACTATACAAGCGTCCGACTGGAATCTCACATCCGTGCGGACATGGTAGGCATGCCGCGGCGGGGCCCCGCGACCCTCGCCATCGCGGGAGGTGGCCTCGTCGAGCCTCGGACGACCTACGGAAGCAATCGGATTCCCCTCCACCACCAGGGCGATTCCGGCGCGCGCACACCCTGTTCAGGGCTGCCGGAGCCCGCTTCGACGATGAATACAAGCGTGCGTGCAGCGCTTTGCGCATCGAATGCCCACCGCGAATTGTGCGACCCCGAATGCGGGGCGATCAACGCGGTAATGCGGGCCTCACGCCTTGCGCGTGTAGTTCGGCGCCTCGACCGTCATCTGGATGTCGTGCGGGTGACTCTCCTTGAGGCCGGCCGCGGTGATCCGCACGAACCGGCCCCGGGAGCGCAGCTCCGGAACCGTGCGCGCCCCCACGTAGAACATCGACTGCCGCAGCCCGCCGACGAGCTGGTAGGCGACCGCCGACAGCGGCCCCCGGTAGGCCACCTGACCCTCGACGCCCTCGGGCACCACCTTGTCGTCGTCGGAGACGTCGGCCTGGAAGTAGCGGTCCTTGGAGTAGGAGACCCCGCGCCCACGGGAGGCCATCGCGCCGAGCGACCCCATGCCGCGGTACGACTTGTACTGCTTGCCGTTGATGAACACCAGCTCGCCGGGGCTCTCCTCGCAGCCAGCGAGCAGCGACCCGAGCATCACCGTGTCGGCCCCGGCGACGAGCGCCTTGGCGATGTCGCCGGAGAACTGCAGGCCACCGTCTCCGATGAGGGGCACGCCGGCCGGGCGGGCCGCCAGGGAGGCGAGGTGGATCGCGGTCACCTGCGGCACGCCGACCCCCGCGACGATGCGGGTGGTGCAGATGGAGCCGGGCCCCACCCCGACCTTGATGGCGTCGGCCCCGGCGTCGACGAGAGCCTGGGCTCCCTCCCGCGTGGCGACGTTGCCGCCGATGACGTCGACCCCCGCGGCGGCCGGGTCGTTCTTGATCCGCCGGATCATGTCGGTGACGCCGCGGGCGTGCCCGTTGGCGGTGTCGACGACGAGCACGTCGACGCCGGCTTCGACGAGCGTCATCGCGCGCTCCCAGGAGTCGCCCCAGAAACCGACCGCGGCGCCGACGCGCAGCCGTCCGGCGTCGTCCTTCGTCGCGTGCGGGTACTGCTCGGACTTCGTGAAGTCCTTGACGGTGAA
>JBDIAM010000062.1:0-13163 GCA_039812445.1 Piscicoccus intestinalis
CACTCCCGCGACTCTCGGCACTCCCGCGACCCCCGCGACGCTCGCACCAGGGCGCGGCGGCGGCGCACCCGGCTGCTCGTCGCGCTGCTCGTCTGCGCCACCGTCACCATCGTCCTCGCGGGTGTCGTCATGGGCGCGCTGACCGGCCTGCAACGCCGGGCCATCTACTTCCCCGACCGCAGCGCGGTGCCGCCGGCCGCCCAGGTCGCACCCGGCGGTCGCGACGTCGTGCTGCACACCGACGACGGCCTCGACCTGCAGGCCTGGCTGCTGCCCCCACCGCCCGGCGTCGCGGACCGCGGAGTCGGGGTGCTCTACGCGCCCGGCAACGGCGGCAACCGCGCGGGCCGGGTCTCGCTGCTCACCGAACTCACCGCCCGCGGGCTGACCGTGCTCGCCCTGGATTACCGCGGCTACGGCGGCAACCCCGGCAGCCCGTCGGAGGAGGGACTGGCCGCCGACGCCCGCGCCGGCCTGGCCGCCCTGCGGGCGAACGGCTTCGACGCCGCGCACACCCTCTACGTAGGGGAGTCGCTCGGCACCGGCGTCGTCGCCCGGCTCGCCGCGAACGACCCACCCGCCGGGGTCCTGCTGCGCTCCCCGTTCACCTCCCTCGCCGACGCCGCCGGCGCGCTCTACCCGTGGCTACCCACGCAACGCTTCCTGCAGGACCGATACCCGGTGCTCGACATGCTCGCCGGCTCGACGACGCCCGTCACCGTCGTCATCGGGGAGGCCGACGAGATCGTGCCACCCGAACAGAGCCGCCGCGTCGCCGCCGCCGTCACGCTGCGCGAGGAACTCGTTGTGCCAGGTGCCCGACACAACGATCCCGTGCTGTTCGGGCCGGTCGTCGCCGACGCCGTGGAGCGCCTCGCGCCCCGCTCCTGACCGCCCCCGCCGGCCGTTGCCTGCCGTTGTCGGCCGTTGCCGACTCCTGTCCGACCGTTGCCAGCCCCTCCGGACTGCTCCTGCCGGCTTCCTGCCGTCTTTTTGTCCGGCTGTCGGCGGCTCAGTGCAGCGTCACCGCCGGAGACAGCACGGCGCTCGCGACCATCGCGTCGAGCGCGGTGACGATCCGCGGCTGTGACCGGGCGCCCGCTCGCACCGCCGCCCGGATGTGGCGCGCCGGTCGCGGGTCGCCGTGCAGCGGCACGCGGTGCACGGCGTAGCCGCTGGGCAGATGCGCGAGCCGCGGCACGAGCGCCACCCCGAAGCCGGCGTGCACGAGGGCGGCCCCCGTCTCCCACTCCACACTCTCGTGGGCGATCTCGGGGGTGAAGCCGGCGCCGAGGCAGGAGCTGAGCACGAGCTGCCGGTACGGGCGGCCCGGGCGGTCCATGATCCACGGTTCGCCGGCGGCCTCGGCCAGGCTGACCGATTCCCGGTCCGCGAGCCGGTGCCGGGCGTGCACGAGGAGCTCGAGCGGGTCGTGGCCGAGCTGCAGCTGCTCGAACCGGCGGTCGGACAGCGCCGGGATCTCGTCGGTCGCGACGACGACCGCGAGATCGGCCTGCCCGGTGAGCAGCATGTCGAAGCACTCCACCGGGTCGGCCTCGACGATGCGCACCGCCGTGCCCGGGTGGCGCTGCGCGACGTGCCGCACCGCCTCCGGCAGCAGGGTGGAGGCCGCCGTGGAGAAGCCCGCCATGGTCACCGCGCCCGCCTTCGCCCCGGTGCCGGACTGCACGCGGGCGCACACCGCCTCCCAGGCGGCGGCCACCTCGTCGGCGTGTTCGAGGAGCACTTGCGCGGCGTCGGTCAGGCGCACGCCGCGGCCCTGACGCTCCAGGAGCGGGGCGCCGACATCGCTGGCCAGCGATCGCAATTGGGCCGAGACGGCCGACGGCGTGTAATGCGCCGCCTCGGCCGCGGCCGTGACGCCGCCGTACCAGGCGACGAGCCGCAACGACTGGAGCCGAGGATCGAGCATGAAAAATGATTACACGATCGTGTGCACGAACATGCGATTGTGCTCCAAGGTCGTGCCCGGTCAGACTTCGAGGCATGGCGGACACCACGAAGGGGCCGTCGATCACGGCCCCGTCCCTCGATCCACTGCTGGAGCCCTACCGGCTCCGGCACCTGACGCTGCGCAATCGCGTCGTCAGCACGTCGCACGAGCCGGCCTACACACAGGACGGCATGCCCAAGGACCGCTACCGCGCCTACCACGTGGAGAAGGCGCGTGGCGGAGTCGGTCTGACGATGATGGGCGGGTCGGCGATCGTGGCGCCGGACAGCCCGCCGGCGTTCGGCAACATCGAGCTGTACCGCGACGAGGTCGTCACCTGGCTCAAACGGTTGACACAAGCGGTGCACGACGAGGGTGCCGCCGTCATGTGCCAGATCACCCACCTGGGCCGCCGGTCGAGCAACTTCACCGGTGACTGGCTGCCACTGGTCTATTCGAGCGCGCAGCGCGAGCCCGCGCACCGATCGTTTCCCAAGGTTGCCGAGGCGTGGGACATCGAGCGCATCGTGCGCCAGTACGCCCAGGCGGCGGCACGGTGCCGCGAGGGTGGGCTCGACGGCATCGAGATCGAGGCCTATGGGCACCTGTTCGACGGTTTCCTCTCGCCGGCGACCAACGACCGTGACGACGAGTACGGCGGTGACGAGGAGCGGCGGCGGGCTTTCGGTCAGCGGGTGCTCGCCGCGATCCGCGCGGAGGTCGGCGACGACTTCATCGTCGGTCTGCGGATGAGCATGGACGAGTGCCTGCCCGACGGGCTCGGGCAGGACGACACGATGCCCGCGCTCAAGGCGTTCACGGCCGAGGGCGTCGACTTCCTGTCCGTCATTCGCGGCACGATCGGCACCGACGCGGCGCTGGCCAAGGTCATCCCCGGCATGGGCTCGCCGTCCGCGCCGCACCTGGAGTTCACCGGGCGCATCCGCAAGCTCGTCGACGTGCCGGTCATGCACGCCTCGCGGCTGTCCGACGTCGCGACCGCGCGGCACGCCGTGCGCGACGGTCTCGTCGACCTCGTCGGTCTCACCCGGCCGCAGCTGGCCGACCCCTACCTGGTCGCCAAGGTCGCCCGGCGCGAGGAGAACCGGATCCGACCCTGTGTCGGCGCCAACTACTGCCTCGACGCGATCTACGAGTCCGGCGACGCCAAGTGCATCCACAACCCGGCGACGGGTCGGGAGCTGTCCCTGCCGCACGTCATCGAGCCGGCACCCGTCGACGCGCGCCGCCGCGCCGTCGTCGTCGGAGCCGGGGTGGCCGGCCTCGAGGCGGCGCGCGTGCTCGCCGAACGCGGCCACGAGGTGACGGTGCTCGAGGCTGCCGACAAGCCCGGCGGCCAGGTGCTGCTCGCGGCCGCCGCCCCGCGCCGGCGCGACCTCATCGGCATCGTCGACTGGCGGGTGGACGAGCTGCGGCACCTCGGGGTCGACGTGCGGTTCGGCGTCTACGCCGAGGCGGACGAGGTGAACGAGCTCGACCCCGACGTCGTCGTGGTCGCCACCGGCGGCATGCCGAACACCGGCGTCCTCGCCTCCGGCGACAATCTTGTGACGGACACCTGGGACATCATGAGCGGCCACGCACGTCCCACCGGCAGCGTGCTCGTCTACGACGACAACGGCACCGAGCCGGCACTCGGGGCGGCCGAGCTGCTCGCGTCACGCGACGTGCAGGTCGAGATCGTCACACCCGAGCGCATGCTCGGCATCGGCGTCGGCGGCATGAACAGCCCGGCCTACCTCACCGCGTTCGCCGAGCACGACGTGCGCGTCACCCTCGCGACCCGGCTGCGGTCGGTCTCCCGCGGAGGGGGCCGCACGCTCGTCGCCACGCTCGGCAGCGACTACACCGACCGCACGTGGACCCGTGACGTCGACGCCGTCGTCGTCGAGCACGGCACCCTGCCGCACGACGAGCTGTACCACGAGCTGGTCCCCGACTCGGTCAACCTCGGCGAGGTCGACCAGGGCGCGCTGCTCGGCATGCGCCCCCAACAGGTGCACACCAACCCCGACGGGCGTTACCAGCTCTTCCGCATCGGTGACGCCGTCGCGAGCCGGAACATCCACGCCGCCATCTACGACGCGCTACGCCTGTGCGTGGCGCTGTAGGCCATCTGCCGCACCGACCGGAAAGGAGCCGGCCATGAGCATCACGCTCCCCGCCCCCAGCACGACCCCCACCGACTCCCTCGATCACAGCGCCTCGTCGGCGCCGCAGGGCACCTTCGACGAGGAGCTGCTGCTGCGCCGCGTCGTGCCCGTCACCCACGACGTGACGAGCTTCGTCTTCGAGGCGCCGAGCGGCGCGCCGCTGCGCTTCGACCCGGGCCAGCACGTGCGGATCACCGTGACCGTCGACGGCCAGGAGCTCCAGCGCAGTTTCACGATCGCCTCGCCACCGACCCGGCCCGCCGGGCTCACCCTGACGATCAAGCGCCATCCCGGCGGCGTCGTCACCTCGTGGCTGCACGAGCGGCTGCGCACCGGAGACCGGGTGCGCGTGCAGGGGCCGTTCGGGGCGTTCTCGTGCCGCGGCTACCCGGCCACCCCGAGCCTGGGACTGCCCGGTGGCGGCTACCTGTTCCTGTCGGCCGGCAGCGGCATCACGCCGCTGATGTCGATGGCGCGCACGCTGGCCGACGAGGGCAGCGACGCCGACATCGCGTTCGTGCACAGCGCACGCACCCCGGCCGACATCATCTTCCGCCGCGAGACGGCGGCGCTCGCCGAGTCGGGGCTGTCGCTGCGCGCGCTGACCGTGTGCGAGACCGACTCCGTGGCCGAACGGTGGGAGGGGCCGCGTGGGCGCCTGGGCCGCGATCTGCTGCGCTGGGCCGTGCCCGACGCCGCCGACCGCGAGGTCTTCCTGTGCGGCCCCGCCGGCTACATGGACGCGACCCGGCAGCTCCTGCTCGACCTCGGCGTCGCCCCCGACCGCATCCACCAGGAGAGTTTCGCGGTCGCGGAGCCGGTCGCGCCCGCGCCGCCCTCGGGAACCGCGCGCGCGGTGCACCTGCGCCGCAGCGGGCGCACCGTCTCCTGCGACGAGGCGCACACGGTGCTCGAGACGCTCGAGGCGGCCGGCGTGCGCCTGCCGTCGTCATGCCGCCAGGGCATGTGCGGCACCTGCAAGCTCACGCTCGTCGACGGCCGGGTCGACATGGCGCACCAGGGCGGCATCCGGCCCCGCGAGATCCAGCGCGGCGGCTTTCTGCCCTGCTGTTCGCGCCCCGAGACCGATCTTGTCATCGACGCCTGACACAACTGGCGGTTCGGGTAGCCGTGCGGCGGGGCGGAGCCGGTCGGCTGGGCCCGAGCCGGCCCGAGCCGACGCGACCCGGCGCGAGCCGGGAAAAGACAGTAACGGGGCTCGGACCCGTACCCGTCGCTCCCCAGCGCTCGCGATCAACAGCCTTGCGTGCCAACGGGTAGTTGTTCTCGTTGGCGACGGGGTGGGGGCGGACGGCCCGCCCCCACCCCGCCTCACTCTGGCTACGAGGGCTGGGTGCCCTGCGTGGCCTCCTTGCCGTCCTCGACCTGCGCGCCCTCGGTGGCCTGTTGGGCTTCGCCCTCCTGGTCGCCCTCGGACTCCTCCGGCTCGAAGGTGTCCTGGCTGCCCACGGTGCCGCCGGCGCCCTGCGGGTTCAGCTCGTTCAGGTCCGCGCCCTCGTCGGAAGAACTGGGGGTGGTGTCGGTCATCGGATCCTCCTCGATCGCTGTCGTTCCCGGCGCCGGAAAGGTCGCCTTCGTCCACAGTGCCGGTCTCGGCGGGCTTCGGCGAGCCGGAGATCGGGGCCTCGATCGGGCGATCGACCGCTCGCGAGCGGTCAATCGGCGACGTGCCCGAATTCCTGCAGGTCACAGCCCTGGTCGCGTCTCACGACTCGGAATCGACCGCTCGGTGATCATCGAGCGGTCACTCCCGCGACGAGGGGCGGGCGTGAGCCGAGCGACGGTTCTGGGTAGACAGTGGCTATTCCGACGACGACAGGAGCCCCGGTGACCGACCGCCTCATGATCCAGACCCTCGCCTTCGCCGCGCGCGAGTTCGACCGCCTCTACGGCTCGCTCGTCGAACAGGAGGAGCCGGGCCCGCAGGAGGTCGCCCCCGACGCGGCCCCGGACGGTGCGCCCGAGCCAGATCCTGCGGCATCCCCGGAGGCGCCCGGCGAGCCGGTCGAATCCGCCGAGCGGGCGCCGGAATCCCGCGGACTGGTTCGCGGGGCGGCCGGGGCCGCGGGCACGGTCGTCGGTGGCGCCGCCTCCCTGGTCGTCGGGGCGGCCCGGCTCGGCGCGCGCACGATCACCGGCACCGTGCACCCGCGGGCCCGGGAGTGGTCGAGCGCCGACGCCGACACGCGGATCGCCTGGTGGCAGGGCCGGCTCTCGACCGCCGTCGCCGCGCTCGCGGCCCTGCCCAGCGCGACGGGCCGCCTCGGGCAGGCGCTCGGGGTCGTCGACGCGATCGGCGCGTCCGGCCAGATCCTCATGGCGAACGCGGTCGGTCGCGAGTTGGGTGTCGATCTGGCTGAGCGCGTGCGGGTTTCGGGCCTTGTGGCGCTCGGTGAGACCATCCCGGCGGGGGAGATCACCGAGGTGCTCGCCTCCGGTGAGGACGACCTGTCCGAGGCCGACGCCGACGACGAGCGGGTCGACGCCGAAGACGCCCCGCGCCTCGGCCGCCTCGGCCAGACCGCCCGGCTCGTGCGCACGGTCGCCGGCCGGGTGCGCCGGCTGCACTCCTCGCTCGGCGAGCGCCAGCGCGGCGGCTTTCTGGCGCGCGTCGCCAGCAACCTGCCGGTCGTCGGCGCCGCCGGCGGCTTCCTCGCCGAGCGCGGCGGCATGAAGCGCGCCGCCGCCGCCGCCCGCCGCGCCTACGCCACCTGACCGCGCCCCCCGACCCTGCCCCACGCCCCGCCCCTGACCCCGCCCACGCCTCCGCCCGACGCCCCGCCTCCGCCCGACGCCCCGCCTCCGCCCGACGCCCCGCCTCCGCCCGACGCCCCGCCTCCGCCCCTGAGCGTCCCCAACGACCGTGAAAACTGCGTGTCGTGGTCGCAACTGCAGTCCGTGCCGCAGTCCTCACCGCGACTCGCAGTTTTCACGGTTGCCGATGGTCGTTGCTGACGGTCGTTGACGCGTTCTGCGGCGGCCGCGCGGCAGACGTGCGGTACGTTCTGCACCCCGGGACGTCGTTCTCGGATGACGGGACGGGACCGCCCGGTTGCCACCGAACCAGCTCCGCGGAGGCGGCTTCGTGAGAGTCGGGCGGTCCGGTCCGGTAGCACAGGCTCCCGTGTGAACCGTGACGGGCGCCTGCGCGGGGTGCACACGCGATGGTCCATCTCGACGCGGTCGCAGGCCGGTCGCAGGCCGGTCGTTGGGCTCGGCGCCGAGTCAGGCGGGCCAGGTGGGGGTGGCGGCGGGGCCCCGGGCCGCCTCGTACCAGCGGGCGATCCGCAGCAGCCGCACGTCGTCGAAACGCCGCCCGGCCAGCTGGAGACCGACCGGTCGCCCGTCGGGGGTGAAGCCCGCGTTGACGCTCGCGGCGGGCTGCTCGGAGAAGTTGTACGGCACCGTGTACGCGATGTGGTCCAGCGCCGTGACCGGGTCGTTCGTCGGGCTGTGCCAGTGAGCCGGGAACGCGGCCACCGGCGCCACCGGCGAGAGCACGACGTCGAACGCCCCGGTCCCGGCGACCGTCGCGGCGCGCATCGCCTGCACGCTCTGGTAGGCGTGCATCACCTCGGAGCCGGTGAGCCCGGCCGCCCCGGCCGCCCACGCCTCGATGTAGGGCAGCACGGCGGCGCGCGCCGCGGGCGCCAGCCGCTCGAGGTCGAGCCACGACCGGGCGCGGAAGAACAGGTCCAGCTGGTGCAGGTGATCGGCGGCGATGATCGGCCCCAGCGGCTCGACGACCGCACCGGCCCGCTCGAACACGCCACCCGCCTCCGCGACGATCGCGCTGATCTGCGGGTCGGTCGGCACGCCGCACCCGGCGTCGAGCTGGAGCCCGACGCGCAGCCCCCGCAGGTCGTCCAGCGGCTCGCGCCACACCGACGCCCAGCCGAGCCGGCCCGGGTCGGTCGCCTCGAGGTAGGTGTAGTCCCGGTGGCCGGGGTCGGCGACGGCGATGACCGACATCGCGAGCGCGACGTCGTCGACGGTGCGGGCCAGCGGCCCCACCGCCCGCCCGATGTACGGCGGGTCGACCGGCACGATCGCGTACGTCGGCTTGAGCGTCGCCAGGCCGGTCCATCCGGCGGGCAGGCGCACGGAGCCGCCGATGTCGCTGCCGAGGTGGATCGGGCCGCACCGCGCGGCCGCCGCGGCCGACGATCCCGAGCTCGAACCACCTACCGTCCATTGCGGATTCCACGGGCTGCGGGTCACGCCGTGCAGGCTCGACACCCCGGAGGAGAGCATCCCGTAGTCGGGCATGACGGTCTTGCCGAGTCGCACGGCGCCGGCTTCGCGCATCGAGGCCGCGACCGGCCCGTCCGCGGTGGCCGGCGGCACGTCGGCCAACGCGGCGGTGCCGCTGGGCACCGGCGTGCCGACCGTCGCGATGTTCTCCTTGAGACTGACCGGCACCCCGTCGAGGGCCCCGCTCGCTTCGCCGCGCGCCCAGCGGCGCGCGCTGGCCGCAGCCGCCTCCCGGGCTTGTTCCGCCTCGATGACATAAAAGGCGTTGAGCACCGGCTCCAGGCGCTCGAGCCGATCGAGGGTGGCGGCACACACCTCGACCGGCGAGAAGTCGCCGGCGGCATAGCCCGCGAGCAGTTCGAGGGCGCTCAGCGAGACGAGCCCGGTCGCGTCCCTGCCCGACTCCGTATCCGTCATCGCTCGCCCTCCCCGCATCACCGCCGCTGATCAGGTCATCGTGCCACCGGGCGCGCCGCGCGGTCCGCACCCGCCCGATCGGAGCGCCTCAGAGCGCCTCGGCTCAGAGCGCCTCGGCGACCCGCCGCGCGGCGACCTGCAGGATCTCCCAGGCCGTGGCGAACGGCGGCGCGTACGACAGGTCCATCCAGGCCAGGTCGTCGACCGTGCCCTCGAACCAGAGCACAGCTGCCGCCGCGTCGACGCGCTTGGCCGCGCCGTGGCCGCCGACGACCTGCACGCCCAGCAGCCGCCGGCTGGCGCGGTCGGCGAGCACCCAGATCGCGATCGGTTCGGCCTCCGGCATGTATCCGCTCGCCGTGGTGCCTTCGGTGACGCGCCACACGGGGTCGAAGCCCGCGGCGCGCGCCTCGTCCACCCCGATGCCGGTGTGGCCGATCTCGACGTAGGCGGCGTCGTGCGCGAACCGGGTGATCGCCGTGCCGAGCGCACCGTCGAACCTCAGGTCGCCGCCCGCGATCGAGTCGCCGGCGGCCCGCCCGGCCTTGTTGGCGTGGGTGCCCAGCGGCAGGTAGGCCCACTGACCGGTGACGCGGTGGACGACCTCGCAGCAGTCACCGGCCGCCCACAACCCCGGCGCGACCTGCCCGTGGGGGTCGGGCCGCAGCGCCCCGTTCGCGGAGACGGGCAGGTCACCCAGGGCGGTCGCCGGCCGCACCCCGACGCCGACGACCATGAGGTCGGCCTCCACCCGACCGCCCCGCGTGTGCACCCCGCGCAGACGCCCGTCCTGCAGGTCGACGCCCCGCACGCCGCAGTTCTCGCGGACGGTGACGCCCGCCTCTTGTAGCGTCTGGGTGATACGCGCCGACAGCTCCGGCGCCAGCGAACTCATCACCCGAGACCGGGTGCACAGCTCGACCTCGAAGCCGCGGGCCAGCGCCGCCTCGGCGACCTCGATGCCGATGTAGGAGCCGCCGACGACCATGACCCGGGCGCCCGGACGGGCCGCGGCGAACCGGTCCAGCCAGGCCGCTCCGTCGTCGAGGGTCTTCACCGCGCCGATGTCCGGGGAGTCGGCGGCCCACTCCGGGCGGATCGCGGTCGCGCCGGTCGCGATCATGAGGTCGTCGTAGTCCAGCGTCTGGCCGCCCTCGAGCCGCACGGTGCGGGCGGCGGGGTCGACGCTTTCGACGTGGGTGTGCAGCCGCAGGTCGATGCCCCCGTCCCGGTGCTGGGAGGCGGTCCGGGCCACCAGGTCGTCGCCGGACCCCACGGCGCCGGCCAGCCAGTACGGGATGCCGCAGGCGGAGTACGACGTGTGCCCGCTGCTCTCGAGCACGGTCACGCTCAGCTCGCGGCCGAGGCGGCGGGCGGTGCGCAGCGCCTGGTGGGCGGCGCTCATGCCGGCGGCGTCGGCGCCGATGACGACGAGGCGGTGGGTCACCTGCTCAGCCTGCCAGAGCGAGCGGCCGGGGGGCCGACGCGTAGCCTGGCGCAATGACCGCGGCCCCCCTGCCGGAGCGAGGACGCCCATGAGCCGGCCGAGCGACCCCGAGAACCGCTCTTGTGGCCAGAACCCGGCGGCCGGTGAGCACCCGGGCAGCGCGAACCCCGCCGCGAGCCCGGAGCCGTCGAGGGCCGACGCCGCGTCGGTCTCCGACTGGGCGGCGGCCGTGCTCGTGTTCGGGGCGAGCGCGGCGGTGCTCGTCGTCGAACTCGTCGCGCTGCGGCTGCTGGCGCCATATCTCGGGCTGACGCTGGAGACGAACACGCTGGTCATCGGGATGGCGCTGACGGCGATCGCCGCCGGTTCGTGGTGGGGCGGGCAGGCGGCCGACCGCATCGATCCCCGCCGGGCGCTGGCCCCGCTGCTGGCCGCCTCCGGCGCGGCGGTGGCCGCGACGCCGTTCCTCGTGCGGCTCGCCGGAACCCTCGCCGACGGGGCCCTGCTGCTCGTCGCGTCGGCGGTGACGATCGTCGTGCCGGGGGCGCTGCTGTCGGCGGTCACCCCGATGGTCACCAAGCTGCGTCTGACGTCCCTGACACAAACCGGCACGATCGTCGGGCGCCTGTCCGGCATCGGCACGGCCGGCTCGATCGTCGGCACGGTCGTCACGGGATTCGTGCTCATCTCGCGGGTTCCGGTCACCGGCATCATGGTCGGGCTCGGGATCGCGTTGCTGCTCGCCGCGGTGGCGGTCGCGGTGTTCCTACGGCTCGTCGAGCGGCGCCACCTCGCGGGCGGTGCGGCCGCCGCGCTCGTGCTCGGCGCCGCGACCGTCGTCACCCCGAGCGGCTGCGACGCCGAAACCACCTACCACTGTGCGGCGGTCGTCACCGACCCGCAGCGTCCCGACGGCCGCACGCTGGTGCTCGACGGGCTGCGGCACTCGTACGTCGACGTGGCCGATCCCACGCACCTGGAGTTCGCGTACGTGCGGGCGATCGCCGGCGCCGTCGACGCGTTCGCCCCGCCGGGCGCGCTGCGCGTGCACAACATCGGAGGCGGTGGGCTCACCCTGCCCCGCTACCTCGCCGACGCGCGGCCAGGCACGAACGGCACCGTCTCCGAGATCGACGCGGGGGTCGTGCGCATCGACCGCGAGCAACTCGCGCTGCCGGCCGACCTGCCCATGGACGTTCGCGTGGAGGACGGACGCGTCGGGCTCCGCGCGATCGGCGACGCCAGCGTCGACCTCGTCATCGGCGACGCGTTCGGTGGGGTCAGCGTGCCGTGGCACCTGGCCACCCAGGAGGCGGTCGGCCAGATCCGGCGCACCCTCGCCCCCGACGGGCTGTACGCCGTCAACCTCATCGACTACGCGCCGCTGGACTTCGCGCGCGCCGAGGTCGCGACGATCCGCACGCAGTTCCCGCACGTGTTGGTCGCCTCCTCGCCGCCGGGCCTCGCACCGGCGGGATCGGGCGGCCGGGGCGGTGCCGGCGGCAACCTCGTCGTGCTCGCCTCGCAGCGCCCACTGGACGCGCAGGCCTGGGAGCGGCAGCTGACGACCCGGGGCGTGCCGTGGACTGTGCTTTCCGGCACCGACATCGACGCGTGGGTGGGTGGCGCGCCGCAGCTGAGCGACGATTACGCGCCCGTCGACCAGTTGCTCACGCCCTACCCGGCACCGGCCGGCGTCTGAGGGCGGATCCGCCCCTTCGCGGCGCCGTGCCGACGGGATCGCAGACCCCGGCGTGGGCCCGACCGATCGGGCCCCCAAAGATGGTGGGAAATTCCCCCGCGTAGTCGCGGCAGATTTACCACGCTGTTCGGGAGTCCACGGAGTCCGGCCGGGAGCCTCAGCTGCGCGGCCGCTGGCCGCTGCGAATCGTCTCGCGGTGCTTCTTCACCGACTGCACGTACAGCCGCGATTCCTCGTACATGCCGTACTTCCGCAGGCTGTCCAGGCCCTGGTAGTAGGCGGCGAGTTTGGCTGCCTCCGAGCCGGTCTCCTTGTCCAACGACTTCAGCAGGAGCACGCCGCAGGTGGCGTTGTCACGCACGTTCCACAGGTTGAGGGGGCGCCCGGCGAGCCGCCCCATGTAGTCGCCGGTCAGCGGCATGCACTGCATGGCGCCGATCGCCCCCTTGTCGGAGAGCGCGTTGTTCGTCCAGCGCGACTCCTGCCACGCGACGGCCAGCGCCAGGCTCGGGCTGACGCCGTACTTGCGCGCGGTCGCGGCGACGACGTCGTGGGTGCGCCGGCGCTCGGCCGACAGACCCTCGGTCATGCTCGATCTCGAGGCCCGCGCGGAGCCGGATCTGCCCGAGATCGACGGGATCCGCAGCTTCTGACCGACCCGGATGACGCTGTCCGAGCCGATGCCGTTGACACGGCGCAGTTGGTCCTCGCTGACGCCGTGGTCGAGGGCGATGTGGCCGATGGTCTCCCCCGCGCGGACCTCGTGGCTTCCGGAGGACGGCACCGCGGGGGCGATGTGCACGATCGCGGGTGGGGGTGGGGGCAGGGCTGCGAGCATTCGGGTTCACCTCGGGGTGTCGAAACGGTCTCCGGCGGACCTCAGCGAGCACGAACTTAGCTGAGACGCAAAGAAATCGGTTGGCAATCTGAACGCGTGTCCAACACTTAGGCCGGATATCGAAATGAATGCCGGGTTCGGGGCGCCCGGTAGCATCGCGGCGTGAGCGCGCTGCGGGGATGGCTGGCGAGCCGGTGAGGCGGCCTGCCGAGACGGACGGGGCCTCGGTTCCGCGGGGGCATCGGTGGCTGCGTTTCCTCGTGGCGGACGCCTGGCTCGCGGTGCCGCTGTGGGTGGTGCTGACGCGCTTCGACGCGCTGCGCGCCGGGCATCCGGCGTACCCGGTGACCCTGACA
>JBDIAM010000063.1:0-13149 GCA_039812445.1 Piscicoccus intestinalis
CTAGGCCACGGCTAGTCCTCGCTGCGCTCGCGGGCGAACTGGACGAGCGTGCGCACCGCGAAGCCGGTGCCGCCCTTGGCCGTGTAGCCGTGCGGCGCCGACTCGTTGAAGGCCGGCCCGGCGATGTCGAGGTGCCCCCACGGGATGGGGCGGCCGCCTCGCGACTGCGGCCCGACGAACGCCCGCAGGAACGCCGCGGCCGTCATCGCACCGCCCATCGCGGCGCCGGTGTGCGCGATGTCGGCCACCTGCGAATCCATCGCGGAGCGGATCTCCTCGGCGATCGGCATCGGCCACACGGTCTCGCCGACGGTGGTCGCGGCGCTGGTCAGCTCGCCGAGCAGCTCGTCGTCGTTGGCGAAGACCGCGGCCGTGCGGTTGCCGAGGGCCACCATCGCGGCGCCGGTGAGGGTGGCCACGTCGACGATGGCGTCGGGGCCGCTCTCGGAGGCCAGCGCGATGCCGTCGACGAGCACCATGCGCCCCTCGGCGTCGGTGTTGATGATCTCGACGGTCTGCCCGTCGCGGATCGTCACCACGTCGCCCGGTCGCTGTGCGCTGGAGCCGGGCATGTTCTCGGCCAGGCACAGGTAGCCGGTGACGGCGATCGGCAGGCCCAGTTCGGCGACCGCGCAGACCGCGGCGGCGACGGCGGCGGCGCCGCCCATGTCGCACTTCATCGTGATCATGCTCTTCGGCGGCTTGATGCACAGGCCACCGGAGTCGAAGGTGATGCCCTTGCCGACGAACGCCAGCCGGCCCTGCGCGTCGTCGGGCTCGTACGACATCGTCACGAGCCGCGGCGGGCGGGCCGAGCCCTGGCCGACCCCGACGATGCCGCCGAAACCGCCCTCGGCGAGGGCGTCCTCGTCGAGCACGTCGATCGTCACGCCCTGCGGCGCGTCCTGCGTGGCGCGCTCGGCGAACGACTCGGGGTAGAGCACGTTGGGGGCGGTGTTGACGAGGTCGCGGGCCCACGCCTGCCAGCGGCCGACGGTCACGGCGGCGGCCACCTCCTGCGTCGCGCCGGCGTCGGCGGCGTCGATGCCGGCGTCGTCGACAGTGCCGTTGCTGGCGGTGGCGGTGGCGGAGCCGGTGGCTGTGGCGGAGCCGGTGGTTGTGGCGGAGCCGGCGAGCACGTCGATCGCGGTCACCGGGCCGTCCTTCGCCAGGGCGGCCGCGGCCTTCTCGCCGCGATGCGCGACGAACCGGTAGGCCCCCAAAGCCGCACCCTGCGCGATGGCGGCCAGTGCCTCGGGCCGTCGGCCGGGGGCCAGAAGCCCGAGCCGCTCCCGACCGCCGCACGCCCGCGCCGCGCAGCCGGCGGCCCGGCGCAGCGCCTCGGTCGGAACCTGCGTGTTCTCGGGGTTCTCGTTGCTTTCGGGCTTCTCATCGAGCTCGACGTTCTCGCCGGGCCTGTCGTCGGCCTCGTCGGCCTCGTCTGCCTGGTCGCCGCGGGAGGGGCGAGACCCGACTCCGGTGGTGATGACGACCGCCGCGGCCAGACCGGGCACCGCGGCGAATCGGGCGACCTCGTCGGCCTTGCCCTTGGCCCGCAGCTGCCGCATGGCGTCGAGCAGGTGGTCGCGGGCCGCCTCCGGCAGCGCCCCGCCGTCGAGGAGCACCGCTCCCTCGTCGCCGGCGGCGACGAAGATGGCCAGGGCGTCGGTCTCCTGATCCGCGGGCCGGGTGGACAGAGCGATCTCGGGCACGGCACGTCCTCGATTCGTCAACGGTTCGATGAGACTCGATGCACTTCGAATGGATCGAGATGGGAGTCGCGATTGCCGCTTGCGAGGATAACTGCCCGGTAGCTCCGTCAGGCCGGGCGAAACTGTCCGATTCGCTCCGGGTCAATTCGGGACCGTCCGCGAGACGGATGGCCCGGTTCGGACGGGGGATCGGGCGGGCCGGCCCGGCTCCGGCTACCGTTCCGACATGAGCCTGACCTCACCGTTGCACGATCGCCACGTCGCCCTCGGCGCCAAGCTCGCGGACTTCGGCGGCTGGCAGATGCCCATCGAATACCCCGGAGGCGGGGTGCTGCGCGAGCACGCCGCCGTCCGCGAGCGCGTCGGGATCTTCGATGTGAGCCACCTCGGGAACGCGCGCGTGAGCGGCCCGGGGGCCGCCGACGTCGTGAACGCGTGCTTCACCAACGACCTCGGCAAGATCGCGCCGGGGCAGGCGCAGTACACGATGTGCTGCGACGAGCAGACCGGCGGCGTCGTCGACGACCTCATCCAGTACCTCATCTCGGACGACGAGGTCTTCCTCATCCCGAACGCGGCGAACACGGCCGAGGTCGTGCGTCGACTGCAGGCGCAGGCGCCGCAGGGCATCGACGTCGTCGACGAGCACCGGGACTGGGGGATCATCGCGGTGCAGGGGCCCCGCAGCGCGCAGGTCGTCGAGGCGCTCGGCCTGCCGACCGACCTGGACTACATGTCGTTCGAGCGGGTCGACCGCGACGGGGTGCCGGTCATCGTGTGCCGCACCGGGTACACCGGCGAGAAGGGCTACGAGCTCGTCGTGCCGGCCGACGCCACGCCGGGGGTGTGGGACGAACTCGTCGCGGCGATGGCGCCGTTCGACGGGCTGCCCTGCGGGCTCGGCGCCCGCGACACGCTGCGCACGGAGATGGGGTACGCGCTGCACGGCAACGAGCTGAGCATGGACATCACCCCGAACATGGCCAAGGCCGGCTGGGCCGTGGGTTGGGACAAGCCGGCGTTCTGGGGCAAGGACGTGCTGACGGCGCAGCGGGCCGAGAAGTCGTGCCGGCTCTCGACCGGGCTGCTCGTGACCGGCCGGGGCATCCCGCGCAAGGACTGCCGGGTGCTCGACGCGGACGGGCAGGAGATCGGGGTCGTCACGTCGGGCACGATGTCGCCGACGCTGCGGCAGGGCATCGGGCTGGCGCTGCTCGATCGCGGCAACCCGCCGGGCACGGCCGTCAGCGTCGAGGTGCGCGGCCGTCGCCTGGAGGCCGAGGTGACCCGGCCGCCGTTCGTGCAGACCGACGTCTCGGGGTAGGTCACCCGCACAGCGTCGCGGCGGCGAGGGCGGCGGCGAGGCCGATCTCGATGGCGGCGCCCAGGACGTCGCCGTTGATGCCGCCGAGGCGGTGGACGGCGTGCCGCACGGTGACGGCGGCGGCGCCCCAACCCGCGAGCACGACGAGCGGCCCGGCCCACCACGCCCCGGCGGCCGCGGCGAGCGGCACCGAGACGAGCAGCAGGAGCGCCGCGCTGCCCACGGCCTGACGGGTGGAGACGGTGCCGGCGACGGTGCGGCCGAGCCCGGAGCCGGACAGCGGCGGCACCGCGCGGTGGCAGGCCCCGGCGAGCACCTGGCGGGAGGTGAGCAGGGCGACGGCGGCCAACCCCAGCTCGCCGGCGCCGGCGAGGGCGGCGAGCGCGGTGCCCTGCACGCCGAGGCCGAGAACGAGCGCGCACACGCCGCTGGGCCCGACGTCGCTGGACTTCATGACGGCCAGTGCGCGGGCCCGGTCGTAGGAGGCGGACAGGCCGTCGGCGGTGTCGGCGAGCCCGTCGAGATGCATGGCGCGGGTGGACAGCGCGGCGGCGGTGAGCAGGAGCACGGCCAGCACCGACTCCGGACCGCCGAGCGCGAGCCAGAGCGCGGCTGCGAGGGCGGCGAGCACGAGCAGCGGCAGCTGGGTCAGCGGGGCGAGCAGCATGGCGCGGCCGGCGACCCGGGCGTCCACCCGCGTCGGCGGTGCGACGGGCCAAGCGGTGAGGGTGCCGACCGCCATGGCGAGGGCGTCGGGCAGCCGGGGCGGGGTCATTCGCGCCACGTGAGCCCGGCGTCCTCCCACAGGTCGAGGCCGTCGGGTCCGATCTCGTCGAGCCCGCCGTCCGGGTTGGCGACGGGCTTCGATGGGTGCGCGGCGGGGTGGGCCTGATCGGCGGGACGGGGGGTCGCGCCGAGCCCGAAGGTCGGGGCGTCGGCGACGCGGGGGACGCCGGTGAGGTCGAGCACGCGGCCGGCGACGACGTACGCGAGGTGGTCGCAGGCCTCGGCGACTCCGGCGTTGAGGCGGCCGAGGAGGTCGCGGAAGAGCCGCCCGGAGGCGGTGGGCGGCACGACGCCGAGGCCGACCTCGTTGCTGACGACGACCGCGTCGCCGGCGCATCCGGCGAGGGCGGCGGCCAGACGGGCGGCCTGGGCCTCGACGGCGGCGCGGGCCTGGGCGCCACCGTCTCCGCCGGTGTCCCAGGCTCCGGCCTCGTCGACGAGGCGGGTGACCCAGGTGCCGAGGCAGTCGAGCAGCACGGCCTGTCCGGGTCGCACGGCGGCGACGGCGGCGGGCACATCGCCGCCCTCGAGCGTCCGCCAGTGCGCGGGCCGGCGGGCTCGGTGGGCCGCGATGCGCGCGAGCCACTCGGTGTCGCCGGGGTCGGGCACGGCGCCCGGCGCGAGATAGGTGACGTGGGCGCAGCCGTCCAGGAGCCGTTCGGCGTAGCTGCTCTTTCCGCTGCGGACCCCGCCGAGCACGAGCACCGTGGTCACCGCATCCACCCCCAGCCACACCTGGCTTCGCGTTCCGTCCGCAACAGCGTACGAGGGCGGTCGTCCACGCCGCGGCACCGGTGGGCAGACTGTGCCCCGTGAGTTCCAGTCTGCCCGTCGCCGTCGGCCTCGCCCTGGGGTATGCCGCCGACTTTCTCTTCGGTGACCCGCGCCGCGGACACCCCGTCGCCGCGTACGGCTCCGCCGCGTCCGCGCTCGAGCGCCGGTGGTGGCGCGACGATCGGCGGGCCGGGGTCGAGTACGTCGCGGTGGCGGTCGGGGTACCGGCCGCGGTGGCGGCCGCGCTCGATCTGGGCTGGCGGCGGCAGGGCCTGCGCGGGGCTGCGCGCCGGGCGGTGTTCACGGCGGCCGCGACATGGGCGGCGCTGGGCGGGCGCAGCCTGGAGACCGAGGCGGAGGCGATGCACGCGCTGCTGGCCGACGATGACGTGCCGGGCGCGCGGGAACGGCTTGGGCACCTGTGCAGCCGGGATGCGAGTGAGCTGTCCGCGGGGGAGATCGCGCGGGCGGCGGTGGAGTCGGTGGCGGAGAACACCTCGGACGCGGTGACCGGGCCGCTGCTGTGGGGTGCGGTGGCCGGCCCGGCGGGGGTGGTGGCGTACCGCTGCGTGAACACGCTGGACGCGATGGTGGGCTACCGGGACGCGCGGTACGAGCGGTTCGGCTGGGCGGCGGCGCGACTGGACGACGTGGTGAACGTGCCGGCGGCGCGGCTGACGGGGCTGCTGACGGTGGCGGTGGCGCCGCTGGTCGGGGGGCATCCGCACGACGCGTGGAAGGCGTGGTGGCGGGACGCGCCGAAGCACCCGAGCCCGAACGCGGGTGTGGTCGAGGCGAGCGCGGCGGGTGCGCTGGGGCTGCGGCTCGGCGGGGCGAACCGGTACGGGGACCGCCTCGAGGATCGGGGCACGCTCGGCAGCGGACGCCCGGCGCAGGTGCAGGACCTGCCGCGGGCGGCGCGGTTGTCGCGGCTCGTCGGGGCGGCGGCGCTGGTGACCTGCGTGGCGCTGGCGGCGTCGGGCCGGCGCGGCTGAGGCGGGGCCGGGATGGGTTCGGGGATGGCTTCGGGGATGGGTTCGGAGACGGATCCGGGGACGGGTTCGCGCGGGCGGGCGTCGAGGTTGGGTTCGCCCGGTCGGGCGTCGGGGATGCTCGTGGGCGGGACGACGTCGGACGCGGGCAAGTCGCTGCTGACGGCGGGGATCTGCCGGTGGCTGCGTCGCGAGGGCGTGTCGGTGGCGCCGTTCAAGGCGCAGAACATGTCGAACAACTCGATGGTGTGCCCGGACGGTACGGAGATCGGGCGGGCGCAGTGGGTGCAGGCGATGGCGTGCCAGGTGGTGCCGAGCGCGGACCTCAACCCGGTGCTGCTCAAGCCGGGTACGGACCGGCGCAGCCACATCGTGCTCATGGGGCGTCCGTTCGGTGAGCTAAACGCGCGGGAGTGGTCAACGGGCCGCAAGGAATTGGCGCGGGAGGCGGTGGCGGCGTACGAGCGGCTGGCGGCGCGTTACGACGTGGTGATCGCCGAGGGGGCGGGCAGCGTGGCGGAGGTCAACCTGCGCGAGGGCGACTATACGAATCTCGGATTGGCCCGGGCCGCAGGGCTGCCCGTCGTCGTCGTCGGCGACATCGACCGCGGGGGAGTGCTGGCGGCGATGTACGGGTCGTGGGCGCTGCTCGACGAGGCGGACCGGGGCGTCCTGGCCGGGTGGATCGTCAACAAGTTCCGCGGCGACGTGGATCTGCTGCGCCCGGGCTTGGACGTCGTCGAATCCCGCACGGGGCTACCGGTTTTCGGGGTGATGCCGTATTTGTCTGAGGTGTGGCTCGACGGGGAGGACGCGTTGACGCTGGGGTCGTGGAAGACGCGCGGCTCGAGCGATTCGGGGAGTTCGGGGGGCTCGGGCGGCTCGGCTCCGGCTGGGTCTTTGCGGGTGGCGGTCGTGGCGTTCCCGCGGTTGAGCAACGCGACGGACATCGACGCGCTGGCGGTGGAGCCCGGGGTGCACGTCGACCTGGTGGACTCGCCTCAGGGGCTGAACGGGGCCGACCTCGTCATGTTGCCGGGGAGCCGGGCGACGCTGTCGGACCTGGACTGGCTGCGCTCGCGGGGCCTGGCGGAAGCGGTGACGAGCGCGGCCGCGCGCGGGGTGCCGGTGCTCGGGGTGTGCGGCGGATACCAGATGCTGGCGACGACGATCCGCGACGAGGCGGGGATCGAGGCGCCCCGTCCGACGGCGGCGCCGGGGCTGGGGCTGCTGCCGATCGACGTGTCGTTCGACGCGGACAAGCACACGCGGGTGGTGCGCGGCGCGTGGCGGGGCCACCCGGTGGAGTCATACGAGATCCACCACGGCGTCGCGCATCGCACACAACAGTGTGAGGAATCGGACGGGTCGCCGGTCGAGGTGCGTCCATTCCTCGACGGCTGGCAACGGGGCGCTGTCTACGGCACGACGTGGCACGGCGCGTTCGAGAACGACGACTTCCGCCGGGAGTTCCTCCGGCAGGTCGCCGCGTCGACCGGTCGCGAGTGGACGCCGACCGCCTCCCCGGGTTTCCGGCAGCTGCGCGAGCAGATGCTGGAACGCCTCGCCGACGCGGTCGTCGAGCACCTCGACACCGAGGCGCTGCGCCGACTGCTGCGCCTGTGACTCAGAAGGGCGGTCCTGTCAGCCCTGCGGGTGCAGAGCCGGTCCTGCCGCGACAGCCGTGGCTCGTTCGGCGGCGAGTTCCGCTCGGAGGCTTTTGATTTCGTCGCGGAGGCGGTCAAGTTCGCGGGGGTGGGCGACAGCGGCGTAGTCGATGGCCTCAAGATCCTCGGCGTTGATGAGGACCATCGTCGGCGCTGTCGGTGAGGTGCTGGGTGTCGGCTTCCTCGGCGCCGCGCGTGTCGGTCTCGTCGGCACCGAGGCCGAACTCGCGGTAGTCCATGGGGAACGTCGGGTAGACCCGCCCGTCCGGTAGCCGCCATTCGATGACGCCGTCGGGGGTGATGCGGGCGGCCCAGTGCCTGCGGGTCTTCTTCGCGTGATGGCGCTCACAGCCGTCGGCGATCGTGTCGCCGCGGGTGGTGCCGCCGTCGCGGACCTCGACGACGTGGTCGAGCTGACAGCGCGCGGCCGGTACGGCACACCCGGGTGCCCGGCACGTCCCGTCCCGATCCCGAACGGCGCGGGCCATCCGCGGCGGCGGCGCATACGACTTGGAGACTTGCGCCATCGCGTACCCGGTGATCGGGTCGGCGACGAGGCGCTGCCACGTGGACCCGGCCGCGAACGCCACGTCGCGCACGGTGTCGGCGTCGACCGCCACGCCCTCGACCGTCCCGGGCTCCTCGTTGAGCCCGAGCAGCGACCCCAGAGACACGACGACCGACACCGTCGCGGCGGGCCAGCCGCCGTCACCGGGGTGATCCACGGCGGTCGGCGCGTCGGCGTGCGGCTGACCGAACAACAACAGGTCGAGCGCGACATCGGAGCGCAGCTGAGCCAGCGTGCGGGGATCACCGCCGGCGCGAGCCGCACGGGCGATCGCGTCGACCCGCCGGAACGCCCCCAGGCAGCGGGCGTCGGCGCCACTGACCCCGAACGACCCGGCGCCGTCGTCACCGAGCGTGACCCAGGCATGCCGCTGCCGGACCGCCCGCGCCCGCCGGGCCCGGGTGCTGATGTGCTTGATGAACTCGCGGCGCTTCTTGCGGCAGAACAATCCCTGCCCCACCGGGGCCGCGGTCGCGGCGGCTTTGGCGGTCGCGTACGCGAGCACGGCGTCGCACACCTTCTGCCCCGCCTCCGGCGCGACCTCGGGCGCGTCGAGTTCTTGCACCAGGGCGCAACCCTGCGTGAACGTGATCGCGCGAGCCGCCACCGCCTCGCGCACCGGCGCCGCGATCGACTCCGGCGCCAGCCCCAGTGCCGCCCGCCCCCGCCACACCCCGGCGGAGCCGCCCAGCGTGGCGACCGCGGTGTCGACCACGCAGACCCGCGCCTCGTCGAGCAAGACCGTCTCCGACTTGCGATGCCGCGGCGCCAACAGCCCGCGCTCGATCCGGTCGTTCTGCGAGGCCGCGTCGCTCTCGGCTTGCCGACGCACGAGCATCTCGAGGAGGTGCGTGCGTTCGAGCTCGTTGTCCGCAGCGGTGGCTTCCAGCGTGCGCAGCCGGGCCCAGAGCTCCTCGCTGTCTGGCTCGCGCACAGCGTCTTCCGCGGCTACGTCGTCGCGATCGTCCGGCTCGTCAAGCCAACTCTGGCTGCTCGACCGGCTCTCGCCGATGAGCCGCCACCCCTCGATGCCGACCTCTTCGGCCCTCAGGTCGACTCCGTCGACGGCAGCTGCGAACTGCAGATAATCCGCCAGATCATCAAGCGCCTCGTCGACATAGGCGTCGGACATCGGGATGTGCGGATGCTGCAACGTCCATGCAGGACGATGACTCCCCAAAGGATCGACCGACATGCCGCTCTCCTCCTCATGATCGGGTGAGCGCCGGGCGCCGACCCCCTCGGTCGGAACTCCGGCGACTACGACGCTAGAGGCGACCACCGACAAGATCCGATGGCGGCACGATTAGCACTGGCGCACACGAGAATTCGCGTCACCGGGTGCGCCGAAGACCGGAGTGGCCAAGCCCAGAGAGCCGCCGAGCGGAGAGCAACAAGCGACCCGACAGCTACCGCCGACAACAGCTGCCGCCGACCATTCCTCAGAGGCCGAACGACGACTCTCGCAAAGCCTCCACGGCGTCGGGTTCACCGTCGATGTCGACCTGGGCGACCTCGCGACGCCCGGTGCCGAAAAGAATGAGCTCGGCGGGTTCGCCGCGCAGCACGACGGTGCCGAGCTTGGTCGGGCCCTTGACGGCGCGACGGCCGTGCTCGGGGGTGACGAGGACGATGCCGACGGGGGAGCGACGGAACATGAGCTGCCCCATCTGCCGCAGCCGCGACCACAGGGCCTCCTGCAGGTCGGGGCCGATGTCGCGGGCCTGATCGGGGCCCCAGCCGGGGGCGGCGCGCAGCACGTCTTCGTGGTGCACGAAGAACTCCATGAGGTTCACGGCGTCGTCGACGGCCGGCACCCGGGAGGGCGACCAGCCGGGCGGGCCCTGACGCACCATGTCGACGAGGCCGGCCCACGAGCCCTCGGCGTACCCGTCCTGCACGCGCTGGGAGTGTCCGGCCAACTGGGGCAGGAACACGCCCGCCGCCGCGTCGGGGCGTCGCTCCCGCAACACGATGTGGGCGGCGAGGTCGCGGCTGTGCCACCCCTCGCACAGGGTCGGTGCGTCCGGGCCGACGCGGGTGAGCGTGGAGCTGAGTGCCTGGCGTTCGAGCTGGGCCAATCCGGTCATGAGGACCATCTTGACAGTCGGCTCCGACAACCGCCGACCAGGACCGTCCCCGCCGAGGCCGCCCCGTTGCGTGGCCTGGGCCGACCGACGCCGGACCAGACCGGGACACCACCCGGCGCGAGAGCCGGGACGAGACGGGCACGACCACCCATGTGCGAGACGAGAGCGCCGCAATACCCCCGCGGCGCCGCATCGGCGCGTTGGCAGAATGGCCGGGTGACTTCCGCCAGTTCGCTCGATCCCGCCATCGCCGCGCGCCTCAAGCGCGACGCCGCCGGACTCGTCGCCGCCGTCGTCCAGGACGCCGCCTCCGATGAGGTGCTCATGGTCGGCTGGATGAACGACGAGGCCCTGCACCGCACGCTGACCAGCGGCCGCGTGACGTTCTGGTCGCGCAGCCGCGGCGAGTACTGGCGCAAGGGCGACACGAGCGGCCACGTGCAGCACGTGCGCTCGGTGCACCTGGACTGCGACGGCGACGCGGTGCTGGTGCGCGTCGAGCAGGTCGGCGCCGCCTGCCACACCGGCGAGCGCAGCTGCTTCTTCACCGACCTGCACGCCGCCACCGGCGCCTCGTTCGCCGAGGGCCCGCGTGCCGACGTCAACCCCAGGACGCCGGGGCCGGAGGCGGGTTCGTGAGCCTGCGACCCGGCTCCCGGCTCGAGTACGGCCGGACGTGGCCGGCGCTGGAGGAGTTTCGCGAACTGGCCCGCGACCGGCGGGTGATCCCGGTGGTGCGCCGGCTGCTCGCCGACGCCGAGACCCCGGTCGGGGTGTACCGCAAGCTCGCCAACAACGCCCCCGGCACGTTTCTGCTGGAGTCGGCCGAGCACGGCGGGGTGTGGTCGCGCTACTCGATCATCGGGGCGGCGAGCCGCGCGGTGCTCACCGAGAGCGGCGGCGCGGCGGTGTGGCTGGGTGACCCGCCGGTCGGCATCCCGACCGACGGCAACCCGGTGGAGGTGCTGCGCGACGCGGTCGCGACCCTGGCGACCGAACCGATCGAGGGGCTGCCACCGCTGACGGGCGGCATGGTCGGCTACATCGGCTACGACGCGGTGCGGCGGTGGGAGAAGGTGCCCCAGACGGTGCCCGACGACCTGCGGCTGCCCGAGCTGGCGATGATGCTCGCCACCGACGTCGCGGTGCTCGACCACAGCGACGGCTCGCTGCTGCTCGTGGCGAACGCCGTGAACTTCGACGACACCGACGAGCGCGTCGACGACGCGTGGGCCGACGCCGTGGACCGGCTCGATCGCATGACGACCGAGCTGGCCGAGCCCGCCGACAGCACGGTCGCGGTGCTCGAGCCCGTCGACGTCGAGCCGGCCAGCAACGAGACGCCCGAGCACTACCAGCAGCTCGTCGAGGAGGGCAAGGAGGCGATCCGGGCCGGCGAGGTCTTCCAGGTCGTGCTCAGCCAGCGGTTCTCGATGCCGTGTGAGGCCGACGCGCTCGACGTGTACCGGGCGCTGCGCACCGCGAACCCGAGTCCGTACATGTACCTGCTGCGCCTGGCCACCCCGGACGGGCGCGACGTCGACATCGTCGGGTCGAGCCCCGAGGCGCTCGTCAAGGTCGAGGGCCGCAAGGTCATCACGCACCCGATCGCGGGGTCGCGGCCGCGCGGGGCGACGCCCGAGGACGACGTGCTGTACGGCAAGGACCTCCTCGAGGACCCCAAGGAGCGCTCCGAGCACGTCATGCTCGTCGACCTCAGCCGCAACGACCTGCAGCGGGTCTGCGAGCCCGGCTCGGTCGAGGTCGTCGACCTCATGAGCGTGCACCGCTACAGCCACGTCATGCACCTGGAGTCGACGGTCATCGGCCGCCTCGCGGCGGGGCGCACCGCCTACGACGTGCTGGCGGCGACGTTTCCGGCCGGCACGCTGTCGGGCGCGCCCAAGCCGCGCGCGCTGCAGCTCATCGAGGCCATGGAAGCCAGCCGGCGGGGGGTGTACGGCGGGGTCATCGGCTACCTCGACGTGCACGGCGACCTCGACATGGCGATCGCGATCCGCACGGCGGTCATCGTCGACGGGGTCGCGCACGTGCAGGCCGGAGCCGGGATCGTCGCCGACTCCGTGCCCCGCCTCGAACATGAGGAGACGGTCAACAAGGCGGCCGCGGTCGTGCGGGCCGTGGCCGCGGCGTCCGGGCTGCGGGCGCCGTGAGGGCGTTGCGACGCGGGCCGGTCGTCGTGCTGGCGCTGATCGCGGGCGGCGCGTGCGCGGCGGCGACGACGGCGGTGTGGGCGAGCGCCACCGTCGCGGACCCGGTGCTCGGGCACCGCGCGGCCACCGCGACCGGGCAGGAGCTCGTGACGGGCGCGGCCGGGCTCGGGCTCGTCGTGCTCGCCGGGGCGCTCGTCGTCGCGATCGCCGGGCCGGTGCTGCGCGTCGTCGCCGGGGCGCTCGTCACGGCCGCCGGAGCGGGGGTCGCGGCGCTCACCGCGCGCGTGCTGGCCGACCCGGCTCCGGCGCTGCTCGCGCGGGCGGGCGACGCGTTCGGCAACAGCGGCGCGGCGGCGGTCACCGACTCCGGGCTGACGCCGTGGCCGTGGGTCACGCTGCTCGGTGGCGTGCTCGGCGCGGTCGCGGGCCTGTTCATGCTCGTCGCCGGCCGCACCTGGTCGCGGGCCGGGCGGCGGTACGCGAACCCGGCGGGGGAGCGCGCCGCGCCGAGGACACCCGGTGAGGCGAGCGGCTCCACCCGGGAGGCGGCGCCGGCACCGGACGCCGGGACGGATGCCGGCTCGGACGCCTCGGGTGTCTCGGGTGTCTCGGGTGTCTCGGGTGTCTCGGGAGCGTCGGGCAGTCGGCCGGCCCGCGGCGCGGCCGTCGACGACTGGGACAGCCTGAGCCGCGGCGAGGACCCGACGCTCTGATCCGTGAGCTCGCCGCCCGCCGCGGGGTGCAACCCCTGCGGGGGCGTCGGCCTGGCAGAATGGGTCCGAATTACCGCCGCGACAGCGACAACACCTCCAGGAGATGCGACCCATGGCCGAGTCCGTCCAGCAGCACACCGAATCGCACGGCAGCAGCACCGCGGCCTGGACCGGCGTCGGGATCATGCTCGTCGCCGCCGCGCTCATCTGCCTCGGCATGATCCTCGCCATGCCGGTGATGTGGATCCTCGGGATCCTCGGGTTCATCGGCGGCGCACTCGCCTGGATCGTCATGTCGAAGGCGGGCTACGGCGACGGCGGCCCGAAGAACAAGGTCGGCCACTGACGG
>JBDIAM010000064.1:0-13133 GCA_039812445.1 Piscicoccus intestinalis
ACGCGGTTGGCGATGAACGCCTTGTTCGCGGCGGAGGCGTACGGCGGGTTCCAGTTCCAGAAGCCGATGAGCAGGTAGGACGCCAGACCCACACCCTCCCAGCCGACGTACAGCAGCAGGTAGTTGTCGGCGAGCACCAGCGTGAGCATGGCCGCGACGAACAGGTTGAGGAAGGCGAAGAACTTGCGCCGGTCGACGTCGTGGCTCATGTAGCCCAACGAGTACACGTGGATGAGCGAGCCGACGAACGTGATGAGCAGCACGAAGCTGATCGAGAGCTGGTCGATGAGCATGCCCGCGTCGAGCTGGAAGGGCCCGGTCGGGATCCACGACCACAGCGTCAGGTGCTGCGCCCGGGAGCCGGAGTCGCGACCGATCATCTCGACGAAGATCGTGGCACCGACGCCGAAGCTGGCCCAGGACAGCCCGGTGGCCAGGGCCGGTCCGAAGGAGTTCGTGCGGCGACCGCCGATGAGCAGCAGGGCCGCGCCGAGCAACGGCAGCCCGACGAGCAGCCAGCCCATCGCGGCGACCCCGTCCGCCGGCACCGCCGTCGACGGGGCTTCGGACGTGGCCAGCGCAGAGAGCGCCGGGGCAATAAGGGGTTGCATCGCGCCTGACTCCTTACAGCTTCAGCAGGTTGGCCGCGTCGACCGAGGCCGACCGACGGGCGCGGAAGATGGCCATGATGATCGCCAGGCCGACGACGACCTCGGCGGCCGCCACGGCCATCACGAAGAGCGCGATGGCCTGGCCGTCGAGATGTCCGTTCATGCGGGAGAACGTCACGAACGAGAGGTTCACCGCGTTGAGCATGAGCTCGACGCCCATGAACACGATGATCGCGTTGCGCCGGATGAGCACCGTCGAGGCGCCGATCGCGAACAGCGCCGCCGACAGGTAGAGGTAGTTCGTCAGGCTCATCGGTGCGAACCTTCCTCGATCTCGCGGGCGATCTCCTCGTCCGGGTGCGTGTACTCGTCCGGACGCTGCAGCTGCTGACGCGAGGCGAGCACCCGCGAGATCGACAGCTCGCTGGGCGTGCCGTCGGGCAGCAGCGCCGGGGTGTCGACCGCGTTGTGGCGGGCGTACACGCCGGGGGCGGGCAGGCCCGCGACGTACCGGTTGTCGCGCACGCGCTTCTGGCTCCACTCGCGCTGCTCGGGCTTGGGCAGCAGGCGCTCCCGGTGGGCCAGCACCATCGCCGCCAGCGTCGCGGTGATGAGCAGGGCCGCGATGAGCTGGAAGACGCCCAGGTAGCGCCCGAAGATCAGGTAGGCCAGGCCGGTGACGTTGCCCTCGGCGTTCATCTGGGCGATCGGCGGGGCCGGCGGGAACACGGTGCCGGCGATCGAGCCGATGATCAGCGCGGCCAGGCCGAGGCCGAGCGCCAGCCCCCACCACTTCTGGCCCTTGAGGGCGTCGATCGTCGAGTCGGAGGCGTCGACGCCGACGAGCATGACGACGAACAGGAAGAGCATCATCACCGCGCCCGTGTACACGAACACGTGCACGAGGCCGAGGAATTCGGCGCCCTGGGTGATGTAGAGGATGCCGAGCGTGATCATCGTCAACACCATGCACAGGGCCGCGTAGACCGCCCGCTTGGAGAAGACGAGACCGAGGGCCGCCAGCACCATGATCGGTGCCGCGATCCAGAAGAGCACGGCCTCACCGGTGCCGGTCATCGCGCGACCTCACTCTCGTTGTTCGCGTGGCTGGTGTTCGCGCTGGTGTTCGCGGCGTCGGTGCGGGCGGCCTTGCGCTCCTCCCGCTCGCGAGCGTTCACGAAGTCGCGCTGCTCGCGGGTGGCCTTGGACACCTTGCCCTGGTAGTAGTCCCGCTCCTCCATGCCGTCGACCATCGGGTGCGGCGGCTGCACCATGCCCTCGGCCAGCGGCGCGAGCAGCTGGTGCTTCTCGAAGATGAGGTCGGCCCGGGAGTGGTCGGCGAGCTCGTAGAAGTTCGTCATCGTCAGCGCCCGGGTCGGGCACGCCTCGATGCACAGCCCGCAGAAGATGCACCGCAGGTAGTTGATCTGATAGACGCGCCCGTACCGCTCACCGGGCGAGAACCGGCCGCGGCCGCCCTCGTCCAGCGGGGTGTCGTCGTTGTCCGCGCCCTCGACGAGGATCGCGTCGGCGGGGCACGCCCACGCGCACAGCTCGCAACCGACGCACTTCTCCAGCCCGTCGGGGTGCCGGTTCAGCTGGTGCCGACCGTGGTAGCGCGGCGCCGTCGGGCGCTTCTCCTCGGGGTACTCCTCCGTGGGGACCTTGCGGAACATCGTGCGGAACGACACTCCGAATCCCGCCACGGGAGCGAGCAGCTCCTCGAAGAAGCCGGGGCTGCGGTCCTTGCCGTCGTCGGGCGTCGAGGACCTGCCTTTGGCCTCAGCCATTGTCGGGCTCCTTGTCGCTGGTGGGGTCGGCGGTGGTCGGGTGGCCGCTGGAGCTGGTCGCGCTGACCTGGCGGCCGCGGGGCATCAGGCTCGGCTCGCGCAGCGTCTGCCCGGGCAGCGGGGGCACCGGGAAACCGCCCGCGAACGGGTCGATCTCCGCCGGCGGCGCCGGTCGCTGGGCCAACTGCTCGCGGCGCACATCCCACTTCCAGGCGACCGCCAGGGCGATGACCGCGACGATGACGACGACCGAGATCGTGGCCAGCAGGGTGTTCGAGCCGAGGAAGCCGATCTGGGCGGCGCGGATGAACGCGACGGCGATGACCCACACGAGGGTGGCCGGGATGAGGAACTTCCAGCCGAAGCGCATGAACTGGTCGTAACGGGTGCGGGGCAGCGTGCCGCGCAGCCACACGAAGAAGAACATGAACAACCACATCTTCGCGGTCATCCACAGCAGACCCCACCAGCCGTTCTGGAACATGCCGTCGTTGATGAGGCCGATGCCGAACGGGGCGTGCCAGCCGCCGAGGAAGAGCGTGGAGGCCAGGGCCGCGACCGTGAACATGTTGACGTACTCACCGAGGAAGAACATCGCGAAGCGCATGCCGCCGTACTCGGTGTGGTAGCCACCGACGATCTCGCCCTCGCCCTCGGCGAGGTCGAACGGGAGCCGGTTGGTCTCGCCGACCATGCAGACGACGTAGACGACGAAGCTGAAGAACGCGGGGATGATGAACCACATGCCGCGCTGCGCCTCGACGATCGTCGAGGTCGACATCGACCCGGCGTAGAGGAAGACGGCCAGCAGGGCCAGGCCCATCGCGATCTCGTAGGAGATCACCTGCGCCGTGGAGCGCAGGCCACCGAGCAGCGGGTACGTCGAGCCCGACGACCAGCCGGCGAGCACGAAGCCGTAGGCGCTGATGCCCGCGGCGGCCAGCACGAGCAGCACCGCGACGGGGGCGTCGGTGAGCTGCAGCGGGGTCTGGTGCCCGAACATCGAGACCGTGCCGCCGAGCGGGATCACCGAGAAGGCGATGAACGCGCCCGCGCCGGCGATCATCGGCGCCAGCAGGTAGGTCAGGGTGTCGGCGTTCTTCGGCGTGAACGTTTCCTTCCACGCCAGCTTGAAGCCGTCCGCGAGGGTCTGCAGGGCGCCCAGGGGACCGAACCGGTTCGGGCCGGGGCGCTGCTGCATCCGGCCGATGACGCGGCGCTCGAACCAGATCACGACGACGACCTGCAGCAGCAGGTAGACGAAGATGAGGATCGCCTTGATGAGCGAGAGCCACCAGGGGGTGTCGGAGAAGTCCGCGACCGGCCGCTCCATCGCCGCCAGCGCCGGCGCGGTCGACAGCGCGTCGGCGGGGACGAACGAGACGAGCCCGGTCACCGGGGCCGCGATCGAGGCCAGGAGGGTCATGCCACACCACCCTTGCTGAGGTTGACGACGTCCCCGGCCTGCGCGTCGAGCGTGGCGCGCACGGCGGATCCGACGGAATTGGTCGGCAGCCACACCACGTGGTCGACCATGGGCGTGACCAGGGTCGGCAGCGTGATCGCGCCGTGCTCGGTGGAGACGGTGAGCGCGGCCCCGTCGGCGACGCCGAGCTCGTCGGCGGTCGCCGGGGAGATGCGCGCCTGCGCCGCGGGGGCGGTGCCGGCGAGGAACGGGTCGCCGTCCTGCATGCGGCCCGCGTCGAGCAGGTGGTGCCACGTCGCGAGGACGGCCTGGCCGGCGCCCGGGCTGGGGCGCGAGCCGGTGTGCTCGCCGCTGCGGCGCGGCCGGGGGCCACCCCACGGGCCGAGTTCGCTCATCTCCGCGCGGGTCTGCTCGATCGTGCGGGTGCCGAGGTACTCCCCCAGCTCCGCGGCGATGAGATCGAGCACCCGGGCGTCGGGCACGGCGTCGGTCGACAGCGCCTGCTCGAACCGGGAGGTGCGGCCCTCCCAGTCGACGAACGTGCCGGCCTTCTCGGCGACCGGGGCCACCGGGAACACGACGTCGGCGACGTCGGCGATCTCGCTGCTGCGGATCTCGAGGCTGACGACGAAGGCCCGCTCGAGCGCCCGGCGGGCGATGCCCTGACCGGGCAGGTCGCCGAGGTCGACACCGCCGACCACGAGACCGCCGAGTTGCCCGTCGGCCGCGGCCTGCAGGATCTGCCAGGTGTCCCGGCCCGCCTGCGTCGGCAACTCGTCCAGCCCCCAGGCCTGCAGCGCCTCGTCGCGGGCGATGGCGTCGACGACGGGGCGACCGCCGGGCAGCAGCCCGGGCAGGGCGCCGGCCTCGATCGCGCCGCGCTCGCCGGCCCGCCGCGGGATCCACGCGAGCTTCGCGCCGCGCTTCTGCGCGAGCTGCGCCACGGCGCTCAGGCCGCCCGGCACCGTCGCGAGGCGTTCACCGACGAGGATGACGGCCCCGTCGTGCGCCAGCGCCTGCGCGGGAATGTCGAGTTCGCCGCCGTCGGCGGCCAGGGCGTCGAGCACGTCGGCCTCGGTGCCCGGGGCCGCCTGGATGAGGCTGCCGCCCATCTTCGTCAGGCTTCGCGTCGCGAACGGCGCGATCGAGTAGACCGAGGTCTTGTTCTTGCGGACCGCCTTGCGCAGCCGCAGGAAGACCATCGGCGACTCCTCCTCCGGCTCGAAGCCGACGAGGAGCACCGCGGGAGCCCGTTCCAGGGCGGCGTACGTCACGCCGTTCTCCGGCCCGGTGCCGACGACGTGGGCGGCGAGGAACTCGGCCTCCTCGGCGCAGTGCGCCCGGGCCCGGCAGTCGATGTCGTTGGTACCGAGCACCGCGCGGGCGAACTTGCTGTAGGCGTAGGCGTCTTCGGCGGTCACTCGGCCACCGGTGAGCACCCCGACGCCGCCGGCCGCGCGGGCCGCGGCGAGGCCGTCGGCGGCCGCGGCGAGCGCCTGCGGCCAGGAGGCCGCCTGCAGCTGCCCGTGCTCGTCGCGCACCAGCGGGTGCGTGAGCCGGTCGGCGGAGACCGCGTACTGGAAGGCCCAGCGGCCCTTGTCGCAGTTCCACTCCTCGTTGACCTCGGGGTTGTTCGCGGCCATCCGGCGCAGCACGGTGCCGCGGCGGTGGTCGGTGCGCTGGCTGCAGCCGCTGGCGCAGTGCTCGCACGTGCTCGGCGTGGAGACGAGGTCGAACGGGCGGGACCGGAACCGGTACATCGCGCCGGTCAGCGCCCCCACCGGGCAGATCTGCACGGTGTTGCCGGAGAAGTAGGAGTCGAACGGCTCGTCCTGGTAGACGCCGATCTGCTGCAGCGCGCCGCGCTCGACGAGCGCGATGAACGGGTCCCCGGCGATCTGGTCGGAGAAGCGGGTGCAGCGCTGGCACAACACGCACCGCTCGCGGTCGAGCAGCACCTGGTTGGAGATGTGCACCGGCTTGGGGAAAGTGCGCTTGACGTCGTCGAAGCGGCTCGTCGCCCGTCCGTGCGACATCGCCTGGTTCTGCAGCGGGCACTCCCCGCCCTTGTCGCAGACCGGGCAGTCCAGCGGGTGGTTGATGAGGAGGAACTCCATGATCCCGTGCTGGGCCTTGTCGGCCACCGGCGAGGTGTGCTGGGTCTTGACCTCCATGCCCTGGCTCACCGTCATCGTGCACGAGGCCTGCGGCTTGGGCATCGGGCGCATCGAGCCGTCGGGACCGGGGGTCGCGACGTCGACGAGGCACTGGCGGCACGCGCCGGCGGGCTCGAGCAGCGGGTGGTCGCAGAACCGCGGGATCTCGATGCCGATCTGTTCGGCGGCGCGGATGACGAGCGAGCCCTTGGGCACGCTGACCTCGACGCCGTCGATGCTCAGATCGACCATCTCGACCTTCGGCGCGGCGGCCGGCAGGCTGGCGTCGTCACCCTTGCTGGTGGCGTTGCTGCCCGACGCGGGGCTGGTCGGGACGGTCATGAGGACACGCTCTCCTTCGCGAACAGGGTGGACCGCTCCGGCGGGAAGGACACGTCGACCGGGGTGGTCATCGCCATCTCGAATTCCTCGCGGAAGTACTTGATGCCCGAGGAGACCGGGCTCGTGGCACCGTCTCCGAGGGCACAGAACGCGCGGCCGAGAATGTTGCTGGCGATGTCGTCGAGCTTGTCGATGTCGCCGGGCAGGCCCTGGCCCGCCTCCAGGCGGGTGAGGATCTGCTTGAGCCAGTAGGTGCCCTCGCGGCACGGGGTGCACTTGCCGCAGGACTCGTGGGCGTAGAAGTCGATCCAGCGCGAGACGGCCTTCACGACGGAGACGGTCTCGTCGAAGATCTGCAGCGCCCGGGTGCCGAGCATCGAACCCGCCTTGCCGACGGACTCGAAGTCCAGCGGCACGTCGAGGTGCTCGGCGGTGAACAGCGGCGTCGAGCTGCCTCCGGGGGTCCAGAACTTCAGCTCGTGCCCGGCGCGGATGCCGCCGGCCATGTCGAGCAGCTCCCGCAGCGTGATGCCCAGCGGCGCCTCGTACTGCCCCGGCCGGGTGACGTGCCCGGACAGGCTGAAGATGCCGAAGCCCTTGCTGCGCTCGGTGCCCATCTCGCCGAACCACGTGGCGCCGTGCCCCATGATCGGCGGGACCGAGGCGATCGACTCGACGTTGTTGACGACCGTCGGGCGGGCGTACAGCCCGGCGACCGCCGGGAACGGCGGCTTGAGGCGGGGCTGGCCGCGGCGGCCCTCGAGCGAGTCCAGCAGCGCCGTCTCCTCGCCGCAGATGTACGCGCCGGCGCCGGCGTGCACGGTGATGTCGAGGTCGAATCCGGAGCCGAGGATGTCCTTGCCGAGGTAGCCGGCGGCGTACGCCTCCTGCACGGCCTGCATGAGGCGGCGGTAGACGTGCACGACCTCGCCGCGCAGGTAGACGAACGCGTGGTGGCAGCCGATCGCGTACGAGGTGATGATCATGCCCTCGACGAGGAACTGCGGCGCGGCCATGAGCAGCGGGATGTCTTTGCAGGTGCCCGGCTCGGACTCGTCGGCGTTGACGACGAGATACCGGGGGCCGCCGTCCGGCGGAGGCAGGAAGCCCCACTTCATGCCGGTCGGGAAGCCCGCACCGCCGCGGCCGCGCAGGCCCGAATCCTTGGCCTCCTGCACGAGCTCGGCCGGGTCGCGCTGCAGCGCCGAGCGCAGGGCCTGGTAGCCCTCGTTGCGCTCGTAGGTCTCCAGCCGCCACGACTGGGGCGCGTCCCAGAATCGCGTCAGGATGGGGGTCAACTCGGTCGACATGGCCTCACTCACCCGCCTTCTCGTCTCCCGGCGTCTCACCCGGGCTGTTCGCCGGGGTGTCCGCCGAGCTCTGCTCCTCGCCGGTCTTGGGGTCGCCCGAGGTGTCTCCGGTGGACGGGGTCACGTTCGGGGCGCTGGCCTCGCTGCGCTGCACGTCCTCGTCGGGGGCGCCGCCGCCGTAGCCCGGGGCGAACCACGAGCGCTCGGTGGCCAGCCGCAATCCTTCCAGGGACGCGCGGCCCGCGGAGGGACCTTCGTCGGCCCGCCCGTCCGGGAATCCCGCGAGCACCCGCGAGACCTCCTTGAACGAGCACACCTTGGCGGCCCCGCGGGTCGGGACGGCGTCGCCGCCGGAGCGCAGCGTGTCGACGAGCTCGACCGCCGACTCCGGGGTCTGGTTGTCGAAGAACTCCCAGTTGGCCATGACGACCGGCGCGTAGTCGCAGGCCGCGTTGCACTCGACCTTCTCGAGCGTGATCTTGCCGTCGGAGGTCGTCTCGTCGTGCCCGACCCCGAGGTGCTCGCTGACGCGCTCGAAGATCGCGTCGCCGCCCATGATCGCGCACAGCGTGTTCGTGCAGACGCCGACGGTGTACTCCCCGTTGGGGAACCGCTTGTACTGCGTGTAGAACGTCGCGACGCCGCTGACCTCGGCCGGCGTGAGGCCGACGCTCTCGGCGCAGAACTCGATGCCGCGGGTGGAGATGTAGCCGTCGACGCTCTGCACGAGGTGCAGCAGCGGCAGCAGCGCCGAGCGCTTCTGCGGGTAACGGCGCAGGATCTCCGCGGCGTCGACCTGGAGCCCCTCGAGCACCTCGGGCTCGTAGGGGGACAGCTCCGTCGACGGAGACGTGCCGTAGTTCGGCTGGTTGCCGTGAGCCATCAGCGGTCCACCCCTCCGAGCACCGGGTCGATCGAGGCGACGGCCACGACGGTGTCGGCGACGGTGCCGCCCTCGACCATCGCGGCGGCCGACTGCAGGTTGTTGAACGCCGGGTCGCGGAAGTGCGCCCGGTAGGGTCGCGTGCCGCCGTCCGAGACGACGTGCGCGCCGAGCTCGCCCTTGGGCGACTCGACCGGCACGTAGGCCTGGCCGGGCGGCACCCGGAAGCCCTCGGTGACGAGCTTGAAGTGGTGGATCAGGGACTCCATCGAGGTGCCCATGATCTCCTTGATGTGCTCCAGCGAGTTGCCCTGCCCGTCGGCGCCGACGACGAGCTGCGCCGGCCACGCGATCTTCTTGTCGGCCACCATGATCGGCTGGCCCTCGGTGCGCTCGAGCCGCTCGATGCACTGGTCGATGATCTTCAGGCTCTCCCACATCTCGTTGAAGCGGACCCGGAGGCGGCCGTAGCAGTCGGCGGAGTCCCAGGTCTGCACCTCGAAGTCGTAGGTCTCGTAGCCGCAGTACGGGTTCGTCTTGCGCAGGTCGTACGGCAGGCCCGCGGCCCGCAGCATCGGGCCGGTGATGCCGAGCGCCATGCAGCCCGCGAGGTCGAGGTAGCCGACGTTGACCATGCGGCCCTTGAGGATCGGGTTCTCGAGGATGAGCGCCTCGAGTTCCTTGATGCCCTGGCGCAGCAGCGGCCACTGCTCGTCGACGATGTCCTTCCAGCCCACCGGCATGTCGTTGGCGACGCCGCCGGGGCGGATGTAGGCGTTGTTCATGCGCAGGCCGGTGACGGCCTCGATGAGCCGGAACAGCCGCTCGCGCTCGCGGAAACCGCAGGTCATGACCGTGGTCGCGCCGAGCTCCATGCCGCCGGTGCCGATGCAGATGAGGTGGCTGGAGATGCGGGTCAGCTCCATCATCAGCACCCGGATGATCTGGGCGCGCTCGGGGATGTCGTCCTCGATGCCGAGCAGGCGCTCGATGCCCAGGCAGTACGTCGTCTCCTGGAACATCGGGGTCAGGTAGTCCATGCGGGTGCAGAAGGTGACCCCCTGCGTCCACGTGCGGAACTCCATGTTCTTCTCGATGCCCGTGTGCAGGTAGCCGATGCCGACCCGGCACTCGGTGACGTACTCGCCGTCGAGCTCGAGGATGAGCCGGAGCACGCCGTGGGTCGACGGGTGCTGCGGGCCCATGTTGACGACGATGCGCTCGTCGCTGTGGGCGATCGCCTCGGCCGAGACCTCGTCCCAGTCGGCGCCACCGGAGTTGATGACGTAACCCTCTTCGGAGTCCGACATGCCCGGTGTCGCGCGCACGTTCTCGCCGGCGTCGAAGGCGGTGGCCCCGCCGGTGCTCGTGTTCGCGGTCATCAGTTGTACGCCCTCCGCTGGTCGGGCGGCGGCACGGTGGCGCCCTTGTACTCCACCGGGATACCGCCGAGGGGGTAGTCCTTGCGCTGGGGGTGGCCGGGCCAGTCGTCCGGCATGAGGATGCGGGTCAGCGCCGGGTGGTCGTCGAAGATGATGCCGAACATGTCCCAGGTCTCCCGCTCGTGCCACGTCGCCGCGGGGTAGATCTCGACGATCGACGGGATGTGCGGGTCGGAGTCGGGGCAGGTCACCTCGACCCGGATCCGGCGGCCGCCGTGGGTGATCGACGCGAAGTTGTAGACCGCGTGCAACTCCTGGCCGCTCTGGTCCGGGAAGTGCACGCCGTTGAGGCCGGTGCACAGCTCGAAGCGCAGCGCCGGGGCGTCGCGCAGCGCGCGGGCCACGGCCGGCAGGTGTTCGCGGGCGACGTAGAGCGTCATCTCGCCGCGGTCGACGACGACGTGGCGGACCGCCTCCCCGATCTGCGTCTCGCCGCGGTCGGCCAGCGCCGTCTCCAACTGGTCGGCGACCTCGTCGAAGTAGCTGCCGTACGGGCGGGTGGCCGCCGCCGGGAACAGCACCGGGGAGACCAGGCCGCCGAAGCCGGTGGTGTCGCCGCCGTTGCGCACGCCGAACATGCCGCGCCGCTCACCGCGCACCTCGGGCTCCGGGGTGGTGCCCGGGCTCGCGGGGAGGTTGGCCTGCGCCGCCTCCTCGGGAGTCAGTCCGCTCTCCTGGGAGGCCTGCACCGGCTCCTTGCGCTCGTCCTTCTTCTCGCCGTTGTCGCTCACGCGAGCAGCCCCTTCATCTGGTGGGTCGGGGTCGCCTCGAGGGCGGCCGCCTCGACCCTACGGGCGATCTGCGAGCGGTCGCCCAGGTGCGGCTCCTTGATGATCTGCTGGTGCAACGTGATGATCGCGTTGAGCAGCATCTGGGGTCGCGGCGGGCAGCCGGGGAGATACACGTCGACCGGCACGATGTGGTCGACGCCCTGCACGATCGCGTAGTTGTTGAACATGCCGCCGGAGCTGGCGCACACGCCCATCGACAGCACCCACTTGGGCTCGGGCATCTGGTCGTAGACCTGGCGCACGACCGGGGCCATCTTCTGGCTCACGCGGCCGGCGACGATCATGAGATCGGCCTGCCGGGGGGTGGCCGCGAAGCGCTCCATGCCGAAGCGCGCGATGTCGTAGTCGGGCGTGCCGACCGCCATCATCTCGATCGCGCAACACGCGAGGCCGAACGTGGCCGGCCACATGGAGGTCTTGAGCAGGAACCCGGCGACCTCACTGATCTTGGCCGTCATGACTCCCGACGGGAGCTTCTCCTCGATTCCCATGGGTCAGTCCCACTCCAATCCGCCGCGGCGCCACACATAGGCGTCGGCAATGAAGAACGCGTTGACCAGGAACAACGTGACGCCGAGCAGCGTCGCGAGCCCGAGTTGGTCGAAGGCCACCGCGAACGGCAACAAGAACACTGCCTCGATGTCGAAGATGATGAACAGCATCGCGACCGTCGTGTACTTGACGGGGAACCGGCCGCCGGCCTCGGCCCGCGGGGACGGCTGGATGCCGCACTCGTAGGCCTGCAGCTTCACCGCGTTGTACTTGCGCGGGCCGAGAACCCCCAGCACCAACACCGACACGGCCGCGAACGCGATGCCGAGGGCGAAGAAGAAGAGGATCGGCAGATAGGGGCTGGTCATCTCGACACGCTCCCTTTCGCTCGGGTACGGCGGCCGGACGTCGCGGGACATCACGATCCGTGGTCGGCCTGGCGAGGCTCCGCGCCGCACGAGGACGGAGCCCGAAACGGGCCCGCGCACCCTGGGCGAGCGTGAAGGTCACGCGCAGACTGCGCCCATACTAGTGACTCTCGGCACCGCTCAGGCGGAAGGGGTCGCCCTCGTCAGAGCCGCGATCACGCGATCGTCGAGGCGCCCGCCGCGGGTCTGTCCGAGGTTCGCCATGATCTTCAGGAGCAGCCGCATGAGGGTCTTGCGGGGCAGGCCGTAGCGCACCGCCAACCGCATCACCTCGGGGTGCCCGATGAGCCCGGCGAACTGCCGCCCGAGCGTGAAGTAGCCGCCGAGCGAGGCCTTCATCGCGCGCTCGTAGTCGGCCAGCGCCGCCTCCCGGCCGGCGGCGTCGTCCCGGGCGAGGGCCTGGGCGATGCACTCGGCGGCCACGCGCCCGGCCTGCAGCGCGTAGTCGATGCCCTCGCCGTTGAACGGGTTGACCATGCCGCCGGCGTCGCCGACGAGCAGCAGCCCGTCGGCGTACAGCGGCTCGCGGTTGAAGCACATCGGCAGCGCGGCGCCGCGCACCGGGGCCGTCATCGTCTCCGGCGAGATCGTCCAGCCCGGGGGCAGCGTGGCCGCCCAGCGGCGCAGCACGTCCTTGTAGTCGACGGAGCCGAACGCCGGGGAGGTGTCGATCATGCCGAGGCCGACGTTGACCGACCCGTCTCCGGTGGGGAACAGCCAGGCGTAGCCGGGCAACAGGATCTTCTTGGTGTCCGCTCGGGTCGGGTCGGCCTGCGGGTCTTCGGGCACCCACAGCTCGAGCCAGGAGGCGATGTAGTCGTCGCGGGTGCGCGCGGGACTCGTGTAATACGTGCGCACGGCCACGCCCATCGGGCGGTCCTCGCGCTTCTGGCGGCCCAGGGCCGTCGCGAGCCGGGAGGAGACGCCGTCGGAGGCGACGACGACGGGCGCGAGAAACGTGCGCCGCTCCCCCGTGGCCCGGCCGTCCGCGCCGACGACCTTGACCTGCACGCCCGCGACCCGGCCGGTGCGGTCGTCGCGCAGCGGGCCGGTGACGTTCATGCCCTCCAGGAGGCGGGCCCCGCGGGACACCGCGTGCCGGGCCAGCGTCTCGTCGAGCTCGGCGCGGCGGCGCACGAGCCCGTAGTCGGGAAAGCTCGCGGTGCGCGGCCAGTCGAGGGTCAGCGTGTGGCCGCCGCCCTCGATGCGCAGGCCCTTGTTGCGGGCCCAGCCGGTGGTGTCGACGCCGAGGTTGACGAGCTCCTTGACCGCGCGGGGGGTCAGCCCGTCTCCGCAGATCTTGTCGCGGGGAAACGTCGCCTTCTCCAGCAGCAGCACGTCGAGTCCGTGCTGGGCCAGGTAGGCCGCGGTCGCCGAGCCCCCTGGACCGGCTCCCACGACGATGACGTCGGCGGTGTCTGCACCGCGACCTGCTGTTGCTGCGCTCACGCTGATCTGTCCT
>JBDIAM010000065.1:0-13130 GCA_039812445.1 Piscicoccus intestinalis
ACGGGGTTCATACGGCCAGTATCGGGGACGTCACTGGGCGTCAGCTGACCCGGGCCCCACCGACACGGTCACCGACGACCACCGAGCCGGCCCCGCGACTGCCAGCGACTGCCAGCGACGGCCGGCGACGGCCGGCGACGGCCACCGACACGATGACGGAGACGGCGGACACACGCGACGACCCGCCGCGCGGGGGTCACGCCCCGGCGGCGGGTCGTCGAGCGCAGTGTCGAACTCGGTGTCGAACGCGTGTCGAGCGCTGGGCGACGTCAGCTCTGGTTGAACAGGCCCTTGCCCTTGGTGGGCTCGCCGTCTTCGGAGGTGACCTCCACGTCGGCGGGCGAGAGCAGGAAGACCTTGTTGGTGACCCGCTCGATCGAGCCCTGGAGACCGAACACCAGGCCCGCCGCGAAGTCGACGAGCCGCTTGGCGTCGGCGTCGTCGAGATCGGTGAGGTTCATGATGACCGGCGTGCCCTCGCGGAAGCTCTCGCCGATCTTCTTCGCCTCGTTGTAGGTGCGCGGGTGAATCGTCGTGATGCGGTGCACTCCGCCTACCTCCATGTCCTTGACGACCTCGCGCACGGGCGTGCGCCGCGGCAGCTGCGTGACCTCGGCCCGCCGCACCGGTGCGGCCGAGACCGGCTCGTCGTCGACGAGCGCGGGCACGCTGGCCACGTGCGCCACCGAGCCGGACCGCTCCACCATCGGGCGCTCGACCCGCTCGACCCGCCGCGAGGACTCCTCACCGCGCTGCCCGCGGTCGGCCGGCTCCGAGCGGTCGGCGCGTTCCGTGCGGTCGGCGCCCTCGCCGGCACCGCCCGAGCGCTCGGCGCGGTGGTCGCGGCGCTCGTCGTACTCCTCGTAGGTGTCGTCCTCCTCGGCCAGCCCGAGGTAGACCATCGCGTTGCGCAGGGCCCCTGCCATCTCGCGCTCCTTGCTGTGCTCGACTTCGCTCGTCCCGTGATGGGCGTGTGGCCCGCCGCTCGCGGCACGCACGCTCGACCGCTCGCCGAACTGCCCGCGACGCGCTGCGACCGTGCGCCGCGACATCACTGCCGGTGCGGCCACTCACGTCCACGGTCAACGGGGACGGCCCTCACCGACAAGCTAACCACGCACCGGACGCGGGCCCAGGATTGCGCTGCCGACACGCAGGTGTGTCGCCCCCGCGGCGATCGCCTGCTCCAGATCGGCGCTCATGCCGGCCGAGACGATGTCGACGCCCTCCCGTCCGCGCGCCAGCTCCGCGGCCACCACACGCAGCCGCTCGAACGCCTCCCGCGCCGCGTGTGCCACGCGTGCCGCGTGCTCGTCGTCCGCGTCGGCCACGTCGGCCACGTCGGCCGCAGCAGCCGACCGGGGCTGCGGCGTCTCGACGAGCGGCGCGACGCCCATGACGCCGCGCAGCCGCAGGTTGGCGCACCCGTCGACGAACTCGGCCAGCTCGGCGGCCTCGGTGGGCGGCACCCCGCCTCGGCCGCGAGCCGCCTCCGGGTCGGGATCGAGGTTGACCTGGAGCAGCACGTCGAGCACCCGGTCGGCGGCCCGGGCGCCCTTGTCGAGCGCGCGGGCCAGTTTGGCCCGGTCGAGGGAGTGCACGACGGCGGCGTAGCGCGCCACCGAGGCGGCCTTGTTCGTCTGCAGCTGGCCGATGAAGTGGAGTCGGGGCGGCGCAGCCTCCTGCCCGGCGAGCAGCCCTCGCACCTGCTCGGTCTTGCCGGCGGCCTCCTGGTCGCGGTTCTCGCCGACGTCACCGACGCCGAGCCGGGCCAGGGCGACCACGTCGGAGGCGGGGAAGTACTTGGTCACGACGACGAGCGTCACCTCCCCCGGGTCGCGCCCGGCGTCCCGGCAGGCGCCGGCGATCCGGCTACGAACCGCGGCCAGTCCCGCCGCGAGTTGCTCACGCCGAGCGGCCTCGTCCGGGTTCTCGTCCGGGTGCTCGGACGCGTTCTCGTCCGGGTGCTCGGTCAAATTCCCCGTGGACTCGGTGGCCTCGGTGGACTCGGCGGATCCGGGTTCCGCGGCGCTCACACGGCCCACCGCCGCACGACACCGGCGAACCGGCCCGTCGTGGGGCGCCGGCGGTAGGAGTAGAGCCGGTCGGTCTCGCGGGTGCAACCGGGAATCCACGTCACCGCGACCCCGGCGGCGTGCAACTGGTCGACGACGCCGGCGGCGATGTCGATGGCGGGCGTGCCGGTCCAGGAGACCGTGGCGCTGACCGGGCTGACGCCCGCCGCCTCGGCGCGCATCTCCTCGGGCACCTCGTAGCAGCGGCCGCACACCGACGGGCCGACCGCCGCCTCGATGCGCTCGGCGCCGGCTTCGGCCATCACTTCCAGCGCACGGGTGACGATCCCGCCGGTCATGCCGGGCCGACCGGCGTGCACCGCGCCGATGACGCCCGTCTCGACGTCGGCGAGCAGCAGCGGCACGCAGTCGGCGACGAGCACCGCGAGGGCGAGCTCGGGGTTGGTCGTGACGATGCCGTCGGCGTCGGGCGGGTCGCCCTGCCAGGGCTCGTCGACCCGCACGACGGTCGCCCCGTGCACCTGGGTCATGAACAGCAGGTGCTCGCGGGGCACGCCGATCGCGGCGGCGAGGTCGCGTCGGTTGTCCTCGACCGACTGCGGATCGTCGCCGACGTGGCCGCCGAGATTGAACGCGCCGTAGTCGGCCGCGACGTCCGCGCGACCACCGGACGCGCTCGTGAACCCCCAGTCCACGCCCGGCTGCCCGGGCTGCGGCGGGTCGACCTGATGACGCCAATAGAACACGTCGCCAGCCTACGCGGACCGGGCCGCTGCGCGAACGCCCCCGCGGCCGGTCGGGTACCGGCGATTCCGGTCCGGGCCCGCGAGCCCGCGAGCCCGACGCCCTGCTCCGCCCGCCCCAAGGCCCGCGGCGTCATTGGGCGCGTGGGGTCATCGGGCGCGGGCGTCACCGGGCGCGGGCGTCACGGGGCGCGGGCACGCGACGGCGCCCCGCTCCCGCGGCTGCGGAAACGGGGCGCCGATCGTGTCGTCGAGGTGTCGTCGACTACTTGAGGAAGTCGGGCACGTCGAGGTCGTCGCCCTCGTCGAAGGTCACCGTGCGCGGCGGGCGCGCCGGCTGCTGGGGAGGCTGATGGGGAGACTGACCGGCTCCCTGCCGCGCGGGCTCGGGCTGACGCGTCGGCTCCTGCTGGCGCACCGGCTGCTGCGGGGCGCGCTGCGGCTGCTGCTCGGCGCGCTGGGTCTGCCCCCGGGCCGGGGCCCAGTTGCCGCCGGAGGGCGGGGGCAGCCGCTGCACCGGCTCCTCGTCGGCGATCGGCTCGGGCTGCTGGCGCGGCGTGTTGCCGAAGACGCCCTGGGACCGCTGCTGCTGCGGCGGCTGCTGCCGACGCTGCGGTTGCGGGTCGGCCGCCTGGGAGCGCTCGTCGCGGCGCTGCTGCGGACCGCCACCGTCGAAGCCGGCCGCGATGACCGTGACGCGCACCTCGTCGCCGAGGGCGTCGTCGATGACCGCGCCGAAGATGATGTTGGCCTCGGGGTGCGCGGCCTCCTGCACGAGCCGGGCCGCCTCGTTGATCTCGAACAGACCGAGGTCGGAGCCGCCCTGGATCGAGAGCAGCACGCCGTGCGCGCCGTCGATGCTCGCCTCGAGCAGCGGCGAGGAGATCGCCAGCTCGGCGGCCTGCACCGCGCGGTCCTCGCCGCGGGCCGAGCCGATACCCATGAGCGCCGACCCGGCTCCCTGCATGACCGACTTGACGTCGGCGAAGTCGAGGTTGATGAGGCCGGGCGTGGTGATGAGGTCGGTGATGCCCTGGACACCGGAGAGCAGCACCTGGTCGGCGCTGCGGAAGGCGTCGAGCATGGAGACCGCGCGGTCGCTGATCGACAGCAGCCGGTCGTTGGGGATGACGATGAGGGTGTCGACCTCTTCGCGCAGCGCGCCGATGCCGGACTCGGCCTGGTTGGCGCGGCGGCGGCCCTCGAAGGTGAACGGCCGGGTGACGACGCCGATGGTCAGGGCGCCGAGGCTCTTGGCGATACGGGCCACGACGGGCGCGCCGCCGGTGCCGGTGCCGCCGCCCTCGCCGGCGGTGACGAAGACCATGTCGGCGCCGCGCAGCGCCTCCTCGATCTCCTCCTCGTGGTCCTCGGCGGCCTTCTTGCCGACCTCCGGGTCGGCGCCGGCGCCGAGGCCGCGGGTGAGTTCGCGGCCGACGTCGAGCTTGAGGTCGGCGTCGCTCATGAGCAGTGCCTGGGCGTCGGTGTTGATGGCGATGAACTCCACGCCCTTCAACCCGACCTCGATCATGCGGTTGATCGCGTTGACACCGCCCCCGCCGATGCCGACGACCTTGATGACGGCCAGGTAGTTCTGTGGTGCTGCCACGTCGGGGGCCTCTCCTGAAGATGACTGTGTAACGACGTCGATGACGTGTGTTGACGTATGTGGTTGCTCGTCGAGGACCCCGACGAGGTGGGCTAACTGGCCCCACCGGTAGACCTCAACCTGAGGTGTCGCCCCCGGTGTCGCCCCCGACGACCTCACTGCGCGAGGCCGGGGAGCCGACGGCGAACCCGCGCGGGGCGGGCTGGGCACCTCAGTGCAGCGTCATCCTACGCGACGCGACAGTCGAATCCAGACAGGCCGTCATTAGGCGAGGCGAGTCTCAATGTCAAGTTTAGGCATGGACTAGGCATGGACTCAGTTCGCGGCCGTCGTGAACGGGCGGCGGGGCGCGGAGACGTCGAGCCGGGCGATCCCCGCTGTGTCGAGGAGGGCATCCGACACCGCCGCCGTGAGCCGGTCCCCGCCGGGGCGGCCCCACCGCGCGACGACGGTGCCGAACCGCAGGTCAACGGTGCCGTCGGCGGCAACGGTGATGCCTTGCAAGCCGGCTCGGCGCTCCGGCGGAAGGGCGTCGAGCACCGTCACCGCCGCCTCCTGCGGCCGGGTCGCGCCGGGCGCGAAGGTCGCCGCCAGGGCGCCGCCGGGCGTCCGCTCGGCGCGCTCGAAGACCGCTCCGGTCGCGTCCACCAGCTGGACTCCCGGCGCGCCGTCGCGCGCGGCGAGGAGCGCAACCCTCGGTGTCACGGTGATGGACTCGGCGTGGGGCCGGCCCCGATCGACCTCGACCCTGGAGTAACGCCTGAGGTTCGCCACCCCATCGAGACGTCCCGGAAGTATCAACGTCAACTAGAGGGTAACCCCAGGAATTGGGGTCGACCGCGAGAGTACAGCCGGCCGAATGGCCAGTCGCCTGATCGGTCGGGCTGCGTCGGCCCTGCCGTGAGAACTGCGTGTCGCGGTGAGGACTGCGGCACGGACCGCAGTCCCGACCACGACACGCAGTTCTCAGGGACGTTGGGCGTCATCGTGACGGGGGCGCTCAGGCTCCGAGGAGGTCGAGCACGGCCGGTCCGATGTCGGTGACGTCGCCCGCACCGACGGTCACGAGCAGGTCGCCGGGCCGCAGCAGCGCCGCGACCGCGTCCGCGGCGCCGGCGCGGTCGGCCACGTAGTGCACCTGCGTGTCGCCGTGCAGGGCCCGCAGCTCGTCGGCGACGAGCTCGCCGCTGACGCCCGGCATCGGGTCTTCGCGGGCCGCATAGACGTCGAGGATCACGGCGACGTCGGCGGGGGCCAGGCCCGCGGCGAGGGTGTCGGCGAAGTCGCGGGTGCGCGAGTACAGGTGCGGTTGGAAGACGACGACGAGGCGGCCGCCGGGCTCGACGAGCCGCCGGGCGGTCGACACGACGGCCGCGACCTTGCCGGGGTTGTGCGCGTAGTCGTCGACGACGTGCACGCCGCCCGCGGAGCCCTTGGGCTCGAACCGGCGCCGCGTGCCGGTGTAGGCGGCGAGCCCGGCGAGCACCCCGTCGGCGGGGGCCAGCACCCCCTGGGTCGCGGCGAGGTAGGCGGCCGCCGCGTTGCGCAGGTTGTGGTCGCCGGGCACGGCGATGATCAGTTCGGCGTCCGAGCCGATCCCCGCGAGCCGGGCGCGCCCGGTCATGCCGTCGGCGCGCAGGTCGACCAGGCGCAGGTCGGCGCCCTCGCTCGTGCCGTACGTCAGCACCCGCACGCCGTCGGCGGCGGCGCGGTCGGCGAGGCGGGCCGAGCCCTCGTCGTCGGCGCAGGCCACGAGCAGCCCGCCCGGGCGGATGGAGGCGGTGAACCGCAGGTAGGCCTCCTGGACGGCCTCGAACGTGCCGTAGAAGTCGAGGTGGTCGGGCTGCACGTTGGTGACGACCGCGACCTGGGGCTTGTAGGCGAGGAACGAGCCGTCGCTCTCGTCGGCCTCGATGACCATCGCGGAGCCGGTGCCGAGCCGGGCGTTCGTGCCGGCCGCGGCGAGTTCGCCGCCGATGGCGAACGAGGGGTCCAGGCCCGCCTCCTGCAGGGCCACGGTGAGCATCGAGGTCGTCGTCGTCTTGCCGTTGGCGCCGGCGACGGCCAGCGGGGTGCGCCCACCGGCGACGGCGGCCAGGGCCTGCGAGCGGTGCAGCACCCGCAGCCCGGCGGCGCGGGCGGCGGCCAGCTCGACGTTGTCGTCGCGGATCGCCGAGGAGACGACGACGGTGTCGACCCCGTCGAGGTGAGCCGGGTCGTGACCGACCCACACGGTGGCTCCGTCGGCGCGCAGGGCGGCGAGCATCGCGGAGTCGCGGGCGTCGGAGCCGCTGACGGTCAGGCCGGCCTGCAGCAGCAGCCGCGCGACCGCGGACATGCCGGCGCCCCCGATCGCGATGACGTGCACGCGGCCCAGGTCGGCGAGGGCGGGCACCGGCGCCTCGTAGTCGAATCGGACGGTCGCGCTCATGACCGGCTCCCCTGCCGCGCGGCGAAGGCCTCGTCGACGAGGTCGGCGAGCCGCTCGTCGGCGTGCCGTTCCCCGGCGGCGGCCGCGGCCGCAGCCATCGCCGCGAGGCGGTCGCGGTCGCGCAGCAGCGGCGTGACGACCGAGCGCACCCAGGCGGCATCGACCTGATCGTCGGGGGTGAGCAGACCGCCTCCGGCGTCGACGACGTCGACCGCGTTGAGGCGCTGCTCGCCGTTGCCGATCGGCAGCGGCACGTAGATCGCGGGCAGGCCGACCGCGCTCAGCTCGCACACCGTGTTCGCGCCGGAGCGGGCGACGACGAGGTCGGCGGCGGCGTAGGCCAGATCCATCCGGTCGGCGTAGGCGCGCACGACGTAACGGCCGGCGGGCGCACCGGCGGGCTCGAACTCCTTGCCCTGCCCGCACAGGTGCAGCACCTGCACGTCGTCGCCGGCGACGAGGTCGGCGGCCGCCGCGCCGAAGGCGGTGTTGAGGCGCTGCGCGCCGAGCGAGCCGCCGGTGACGAGCAGGGTCGTGCGATCGGGGTGCAGCCCGAAGTACTCCCGGCCCTCGCGGCGGTGCGCGTCGCGGTCGAGGCGGGTGATCTCGGTGCGCAGCGGCATGCCGAGCACGCGGGCGTGCGGCAGCTGCGTGCTCTCGAAGGTCGTCGCGACGTACGGCGTGAGCCGGGCGCCGAGGCGGTTCGCCAGGCCCGGCCGGGCGTTCGCCTCGTGGATGACGATCGGCAGCCCGCGGCGGCGGGCGGCGAGGTAGGCGGGGGTGGAGACGTAGCCGCCGAAACCGACGACGACCTGGGCGTCGAGATCGCGCAGGATCGCCTCGGTGCCGCTGACCGCGCCCCACAGGTCACCCGGCAGCCGCAGCGCCGCCGCCGAGACGCGGCGCGGGAACGCGACCTTGGGGATCGTGCGCAGCTCGTAGCCGCGCTCGGGCACGAGCCGGGCCTCCAGGCCGGTCGCGGTGCCGAGCGCGACGACCCGCGTCTCGGGCTCCCGGCGGGTCAGCGCGTCGGCCAGCGCGAGCAGCGGGGAGACGTGGCCGGCCGAACCGCCTCCGGCGAGCAGGATGCGGGTGGGGCTCATCGACGACCTCCGGCGGCGAACACGGACAGGGTGCGGCGCACGACGTGGGGGCGGGCCGCCAGGGCGCGGCGGCACGCGGGCTCGTTGCGGGCGAAGGAGATCACCATGCCCAGGGCGGTCAGCGTGGTGACCAGGGCCGAGCCGCCGCTGGAGACGAGCGGCAGCGGCACGCCGATGACCGGCAGCACGCCGATGACCGAGCCGATGTTGACCATCGCCTGCACGAGCACCCACACCATGACGCCGGCGGTGGCGACCCGCACGAACGGGTCGTCGGTGCGCAGCACGATGCGGTAGCAGGCCAGCGCCAGCAGCGCGAACAGCACGAGCACGGTGAGGGTGCCGGCGATGCCGAGCTCCTCGCCGATGATCGCGAAGATGAAGTCGTTGTGCGGCTCGGGCAGCCACAGCCACTTCTCCCGGCTGGCGCCGAGCCCGAGACCGGACAGGCCGCCGTCGGCGAGGGCGAACAGGCCGTGTTGGCTCTGCCAGCACTGGTGCACGTCGCTGCACGCGAGCCAGGAGTTGAGGCGGTGCATGCGGTTGCCGCTCATCGCGACCATGCCGATGACGCCGACGACGCCCACGCCGCCGGCGATCGCGAACAGCCGCCCCGACACGCCGCTGGCCCACAGCAGCGCAGCGAGGATCGCCAGCAGCACCAACGCCGTGCCGAGGTCGTGGCCGAGCAGCACGAGGCCGACGACCGCGGCGCCCGCGGGCACGAGCAGCGGCACGATCGCGTGCCGCCAGCGGTGCAGCAGCTTGCGCTTGGTGGCGAGCACCCCGGCTCCGTAGATGACGAGCGCGAGCTTGCCGATCTCGGAGGGCTGCAGCTGCACCGGGCCGACCCGCAGCCAGTTGCGGTTGCCGAGCACGGTGACGCCCAGCGGGGTGAAGACGAGCAGCTGCAGGCAGATCGCGAGCAGCAGCAGCGGGATGCCGAAGCGGCGCCACGTGGCCACCGGCACCCGGCTCGCGATGACGGCGGCGACGACCCCGACGAACGCGAACTGCGCCTGCCGCAGGAAGACCCCGTAGCCGGAGCCCCCGCTGCGCATGGCCGACACGCTCGAGGCCGACAGCACCATGACCAGGCCGATGAGCAGCAGCGCGGCGACCACCGCGACGAGCAGGTAGTAGGTGCTCAGCGGCGACTCCAGCCGCTCCCAGAACGGGTGCGCGGCCGGGGGCATGCCGGCCACGGCCTCGTCGTCGCGGCGCCGCCGGCCGCCACGGCCGCCGGTGCGGGTGGAGCGAAGACCGGTCAGACTCACGGGCGCCGCGCTCCCTTCGGGTGATCGGTGCGGTTCGGGCGGGTCACGGTCGAGCGACCCGGCTCACGACGGCGAGGCGCCCAGGTGGCGACGGACCGCATCGGCGAACGCGTCGCCGCGGGCTCCGTAGTTGGCGAACATGTCCATCGACGCAGCCGCGGGCGCCAACAACACGACGTCGCCGGGGCGGGCGTGCGAGGCGGCCGCCTCGACGACGAGGTCCATCGCGCCATTGTCGGTCTGCGGCACGTCGATGACGGGGACCTGCGGGGCGTGTCGGGCCAGCGCCTGCGCGATCTGCTCGCGGTCGCGGCCCATGAGCACGACGGCCCGGAGCCGGTCGGCGGCGGTGCGCACGAGGTCGTCGACGTCGGCGCCCTTGAGCAGCCCGCCGGCGACCCACACGACGTGCTCGTAGGCGCTCAGCGAGGCCTGCGCGGCGTGCGTGTTGGTGGCCTTGGAGTCGTCGATCCAGGTGACGTCGCCGGCCGTCGCGACCGGTGCGATGCGGTGCGGCTCGAAGACGTAACCGCGCAGCCCCTCGCGGACGGCGACCGGTGGCGCCCCGTAGGCCCGGGCCAGCGCGGCCGCGGCGAGCGCGTTGGCGACGACGTGCGGGGCCGGCGGCACCCCGCCGCGGGCCAGGTCGGCCAGGGTGCCGAGTTCGGCGGCGCTCGTCTCGCGCTCCGCGACGAAGGCCCGGTCGGCGAGCACGTCGTCGACGAGCCCGACCATCGAGACCGCGGGCGTGTCGAGCGTGAACGCGACGGCCCGGGCGCCCTCGATGACGTCGGCGTCGACGACGAGCTGCTCGGTCGTCGGGTCCTGCGCGTTGTACACGCAGGCCACCTGCGTGTTGGCGTACACCTTGCCCTTGGCCTTGGTGTACTCCTCCAGCGAACCGTGCCAGTCGATGTGGTCGGGCGCGACGTTGAGGCACACCGAGGCCAGCGGCGACAGCGAGCGCTGCCAGTGCAGCTGAAAGCTGCTCAGCTCGACGGCGATGACGTCGTACGGCTCGGGGTGCAGCACCGCCTCCAGGATGGGGGTGCCGACGTTGCCGGCCGCGGCCGCGCGCAGCCCCGCCGCCCGCAGCATCCCGGCGAGCATCGTCACGACGGTCGTCTTGCCGTTGGTGCCGGTGATCGTCAGCCACGGAGCCGGGTCGCGCTCGGGGCGCATCCGCCACGCCAGCTCGACCTCGCCCCACACCGGTATGCCGGCGTCGCGGGCGGCGGCCAGCAGCGGGTTGTCGGGGCGCCAGCCCGGGGAGGTGACGACGAGGTCGATGTCGGCCAGCAGGCCGGCGGGCCGCTCCATCGCGACGCTCGCGTCGTCGCCGAGCACGAGCCGGGCGTCGAGGATGCGCAGGATCTTCGCGCGCTCCTCCAGCGTCTGCCCGGAGCCGGTGTCGACGCCGAGCACGTGGGCGCCCCGCTCGAGGAGGGCGTCGGCGGCGGCGAATCCGCTGATGCCCAGGCCGGCGACGAGTACCCGCAGGCCGGACCAGTCGGCGTCGCGGTGGGTCAGCCCGGGGCGCGGTTCGTAGGCGTCGGGGCCACCGCCGGTGCCCTCGGCGCTGTCGGCGCTGCTCATCAGGCTCCCCCGACCATCCACTCGGCGTAGAAGATGCCGAGTCCGAAGCCGACGCACAACCCGGCGACGATCCAGAACCGGATGACGATCGTCACCTCGTTCCAACCCACCAGCTCGAAGTGGTGCTGCAGGGGCGCCATGCGGAAGACCCGTTTTCGGGTCAGCTTGAACGACGCGACCTGGATGATCACCGACAGCGTGATCGCGACGAACAGGCCGCCGAGGATGACGATGAGCAGCTCGGTGCGGGTGACGATGGCGAGCCCGGCGAGCGCGCCGCCCAACGCCAGGGAGCCGGTGTCGCCCATGAAGATCTTCGCGGGCGAGCCGTTCCACCACAGGAACCCGATGCAGCTGCCCATGAGCGCCGCGGCCAGGATCGCGATGTCGTGGGCGTGCGGGGTGGAGTAGCACTTCAGCGAGGTCGTCACCGGGTGACAGTTCTGGTTGAACTGCCAGATGCCGATGATGACGTACGCGCCGGCGACGAAGATCGCGGCGCCGGTCGCGAGGCCGTCGAGCCCGTCGGTGAGGTTCACCCCGTTGCTCGTTCCGGCGATCATGAGGTTGATCCACACGACGAACGCGAGCAGCCCGAGGATCGGCCCGAGGGCCATGAGGTCGAGCGGGGTCTCCCGCACGAACGAGATCGCGGTCGAGCCGGGGGTGATCCCGTCGGTATTGGGGAACTGCAGCACGAGCAGCGCGAAGACCGTGCCGACGAGCAGCTGCAGCCCGAGTTTCTGCCAGGAACGCAGCCCGAGGCTGCGGGCCTTGCTGATCTTGATGTAGTCGTCGAGCCAGCCGACGATCCCCAGTCCGCACATGAGGAAGAGCACGAGCAGCGAGCTCGGCGACAGCGGGGTGATCGTCACCGTGTGCGCGAGCAGGTACCCGATGACGGTGGCGGCGATGATCACCGCGCCGCCCATCGTCGGGGTGCCGCGCTTGGTGTGGTGGGTCGTCGGGCCGTCGTCGCGGATGAACTGCCCGTACCCGCGCTTGACGAGGAAGCGGATGTACAGCGGGGTGCCGAAGAGGGCGACCGCGAGGGCCACCGCGTTCGCGACGAGTACGGACCTCACGCGTCCACCTCCGTGTGCACGGTCGTCAGCTGGTCTCCGAGGAACCGCAGGCCGCTGTCTCGACTCGACTTCAGCAATACGACGTCACCCTTGCGCAGCTCCGCGGTCAACAGGTCGAGCGCCGCGCCGGTGTCGTTAACCCAGCGTGCCCGCGTGTTGACGCCGGTGCCGCTCCTTGCGTAAGGCTCACCGTCCGGCGTGTCGGCGCCGGCCGCGATCGGCCGGGCGAGCTCGCCCACCGCCACGACCTCGTCGATGCCCAGCTCGCGAGCCAGCGCCCCCATCTCGTGATGGGCCGCCGGAGCGCCCGGCCCGAGCTCGAGCATGCCGCCGAGCACGGCCCACGTGCGCCGGGACTGCGCACCGTCTCCGTGCAGGTGCGCGAGCGTGCGCAGCGCCCCGGCCATCGACTCGGGGTTCGCGTTGTACGCGTCGTTGAGGATCGTCACCCCGTCGGGCCGCTCGTGCCGCTCCATGCGCCACCGGCTCGCGGGGTGGGCCGCGGCGAGCGCGGCGGCGATCTGGTCGACGGTCAGCCCGGCGTCCGCGGCCACGGCGGCCACCGCGAGGGCGTTCTCGACCTGGTGGCCACCGAGCAGCGCGAGCTGCACCGGCACGCCCGAGGCGTCGCCCACCTGCAGCGTGAACCCCGGTGCGCCGGAGGCGTCGAGCGCGATGTCGGTGGCCCGCACGTCCGCCCCCTCGCCGGAGCCGGTGCGCACGACGCGGGCGCCGGACGCGACGGGCATCGCGGACACGAGCGGGTCGTCGGCGTTGAGCACCGCGAGGCCGCCGGCCGGCAGCGCCTGCACGAGCTCGGCCTTGGCCGTGGCGATCACCTCGCGGGAGCCGAACTCGCCGACGTGCGCGGAGCCGACGTTGAGCACCACCCCGACGCTCGGGTGGGTCATGTCGGTGAGGTAGCGGATGTGCCCGATGCCGCGAGCGCCCATCTCGAGGATGAGGTAGCGCGTGTCGGGCGTGGCGCGGCACACGGTCAGCGGCACCCCGACCTCGGAGTTCAGCGAGCCGACGTTGGCGACGGTCGGCAGGTGCGACCCGAGCACCGACGCGAGCAGGTCCTTGGTCGTCGTCTTGCCGGAGGAGCCGGTGATCCCGACGACGACGAGCCCCTCGATGGAGTCGATGACGTGGGTCGCGAGCGCCGCGAACGCCTCCTGCACGTCGTCGACGAGCACGTACGGCAGGTCGTCGACGGGCCTGGTGACGAGGGCGGCGACCGCTCCGGC
>JBDIAM010000066.1:0-12923 GCA_039812445.1 Piscicoccus intestinalis
GTGCGCTGCAGGATCGGCCCGGCGGAGTCGGGCACGAGAGCGCGCAGGCGGGCCACCCACTTGGTCGGTTCGGCGAACGAGACCCGGGTGTCGTGCAGGCTCGTGGTCGCCAGGATCGCCGGGTAGGGCCGGGCCGCGATGTTCTCGTACGGGCTGTAGCCGGCCATGAGGTCGAACGCCGCCGGGTCGTGCAGCGGGTCGCCCCACTCGTCGCGTTCGATGACGGTCAGCGGCAACGTGGGGTCGAGCATCGTGTTGAGCGCGTCGACGAACGGCACCTGCGCGAGCGCCACGCGGAACACCTCCGGGTCGAGGTTGAGGGTCGCCCCGACGAGCAGACCGCCGGCGGACCCGCCCTCGAGCCCGAGCCGATCCGGCGCGACGAGCCCGCCGTCGATGAGGTGGTGCGCGCAGGAGAGCGTGTCGGAGAACGTGTTCGGTTTGTGCTCCAGCCGCCCGCCCTCGTACCAGGCGCGGCCCAGTTCGCCGCCGCCGCGCACGTGGGCGACGGCGAAGACGACGCCACGGTCGAGGAGTCCGAGGCGCGGGATCGAGAACCACGGGTCGAGACAGGCCTCGTAGGCGCCGTAGCCGTAGAGCAGCCCCGGGGCGGTGCCGTCGCGCGGGGTGTCGCGGCGCATGACCAGCGACATCGGGATGAGCGTGCCGTCGTGGGCCCGCGCCCAGGCGCGCTCCTGCCGATAGACGGCCGGGTCGTAGCCGCCGCGCACCGGCTTGCGCTTGAGCACGCGGGAGGCGCCGCCGGCCAGGTCGAACTCGGCGACGGTGGCGGGGGTGAGGAACGACTCGAGGGTGTACAGCAGCCGGGTGCTCTCCCAGGACGGGTTCTCCCCGAGCGCCACCGTGTACAGCTCCTCCTCGACGGGCACGTCGAACGGTTCGCCGTGCTCGGGGCCGGCCCCGACCGCCCGCGGCACGACCCGCAGCGCCGTGAGCCCGCCGGTGCGCAGGGTCACCACGACGTGACCGGCGAACGCGTCGAGGGAGACCACCCGCTCCCCCTCGCCGACGGCCAACCACGGCCGCCATGGCCCCCATGGCCCCCAGGCGCCGACACTCGCGCCCAGGTCGCCCGCGTCGCGAGATTCGCCCGGGTCACTGGGGTCACCCGGGTCACCCGGGTCACTGGGGTCACTCGGGTCACGCGGGCCACCCGGCTCGTGAGGGGTCTCGGGCCCGTCGGTCAGCGGCAGCCAGGCCAACTCGAAGTCGGGACGGGTGGTGTTGTGCGACACGAACAGCACGTCGCCGGCGGGCTCGATGTCGTATTCGACGCCGTCGCGACGGGGCGCGACGCAACGCAACGGCCCGGTCGGGTCGGCGAGGTCGAGCAGGTGCGCCTCGCTCGTCGTGCGCGACCCCGCCTGCACGATCAGCCAACGGTCGTCGCGCGAGGAACCGATGCCGAGCCAGAAACGCTCGTCGGGCTCCGCGAGCACGAGCACGTCGTCGGCCTGCGGGCGACCCACCTCGTGGCGCCACACCTCGTGCGGGCGCCACGCCTCGTCGACGCGCGTGTAGAAGAGGTGGCGCCCGTCGGCGGACCAGACCACCCCGTATCCCACCGCGGCGACCTCGTCGCGGGTCGCTCCCGTGGCCAGGTCGCGCACGCGCAGCGCGAACCGCTCGTCACCGCGCAGGTCGACCGCGTACGCGAGGCGGCCTCCGTCGGGGCTGACCTCCAGCGCGCCGAGCGCGAAGAACTCGCTGCCGCCGGCCTCGGCGTTGCCGTCGAGGAGCACCTGCTCGCCCGGCGGCACCCGGCCCGGCTCGACGACCGGACGCGACCCGCCCGGCTCGACCGGCACGCGGGCCCGGATGCCGTACTGGCCGCCCTCGACCGTGCGGCCGTAATACCACCAGCCGCGGTACTCCACGGGCACCGACAGGTCGGCCTCCTGGGTGCGCGCGCGGATCTCCTCGAAGAGCGTCTCGCGCAGCGGCTCCAGGTGGGCGGTGACCTCCTGCGCGTAGGCGTTCTCGGCACGCAGGTGCGCCAGGACCGCCTCGTCGCTCGCGTCGGAGAGCCAGGCGTAGGGGTCGACGGTGACCCGCCCGTGGTGGCGGCGGGGGTGCGGTCGGTGCGGCGCGAGCGGAGGAGTGACCATGGCCGAAGCGTAGGTGCGGGCACCGACAAGACCGATCGACCCCCCGTGGCCGCCGACGTCCGACCGACGTCAGACCGACGTCAGACCGACGTCAGACCGACGTCAGCCGGCCGTCAGCCGACCTCCGCCCGCGCCGCGCTCAGCCGCGAATCGTGTACTTGTCGCCGTACACCCACCAGGTCAGCGGCAGCCGTAGCTGCAGGTTGCCGGCGCGCAGCCAGCGCCGCTGCGCGGTCTCGACGCGAGAGACGTCGCTGTGCGCCTCCTCCGCGCGCATGGCTCGCACCCGGGCGTTCAGGAACGCCTCGAGGTACGCGCGCTGACCGCCTCCGGCCGCCGGCGTGCGGGCCTTCTTCATCGCCGCCGCGCGGATGCCGCCGAAACTGAGCCGGTCGCTGCCCGGCCCGTGCATGACCATGGCGTCGAAGTACACGAACTGCCCCAGCGGGCCGAGGCCGTCGGCGATCGCCCGGTTGACGGCGGGCCGGAAGTACATGGTGTCGGGGCTGCGCCCGACAGTGCGTTTGTTGGCATTCACGTGCCTTGGGGAGACATGAGTACATATCAGGGGCCCTCGGACGGCCCACAGGAGTCCAGTGCCGCAGGGGAATCGGCACACGGCGCCACCGCGGTCTTCTTCGACCCGACCGGCCGGCGCCGCCGACGTCACCGGCTCCTCGCCGCGATCTTCGCCTTCTTCCTCGTGACCGGTGTCGGCATCTACGGGGTCCAGGCGTACCAGTCCCCGGAGCAGTCGACACTGCCGCTCGGTCCGGACATCACCAAGGAGGAGGCGGGCGCCGACGCCCCGGTCGTGGGGCAGGGCCCGTTGGAGCGCGTCGTCAGGGTCGACCGCAGCGCCGGCCTGGCCGGTCTGGACCCGTTCACCGGGGTGCAGCTGACGAAGTTCACGCCGGAGCAGGCGCAGGCCATCGGTGACGCTCCGTACGTCATCGAGCGGTTCGGCTACGCGCAGAACACCTCGCACACGATCTCGCTGACGTTCGACGACGGGCCCGACCCGGTCGTCACGCCGCAGCTGCTCGACGTGCTGGCCAGCAACCACGTGCCCGCGACCTTCTTCGTGCAGGGCCGCAACGCAGTGGGCCCCCGAGATCGTCCAGCGGATGACGCGCGAGGGGCACTCCGTCGGCATCCACACGATGACGCACCCGGACCTCAACGAGGAGCCGGCGTGGCGGGAGCGGCTCGAACTGGTCGGCACCGACCGGGTGCTGCGCGACCTCACGGGGCGCGCGGCCGGCATCTGGCGCATGCCGTACACCTCCCCCGACGAGGAGCTCGAAAAGCAGTCGATCGAGCCCTTCCTGCGGGCCCAGCGCATGGGCATCACCCACGCGACGTACGACTTCGACACCAACGACTGGGACCACGACGCGCAGCCCGGCGCCACCGTCGACGACATCCCGCTGCCGGACCTGAGTTCCGGTGAGAACGTGACGATGCTGCTGCACGACGCCGGCGGCCCGAACCGTGAGCTGACCGTCGCCTACGTGCAGCGGCTCATCTTCTACGCCCGCGCCAATGGCTACACGTTCCACACGATGCCGCAGGTCAACCCCACCATCGCCGAGGCGAACGCGCCGGTCGAGGCGACGCTGGCGGACAAGGCGACGACGTTGGTCGCCGACCTCATGTTCGACCTGCCCAACCACGTCATGCGGCTGCTGTTCTTCCTGGCCGTGCTGTTCATGATCGTCTTCGGCGGCGTCAACTGCGCGCTCGCGGTGTGGCGCTACCGGCGGCGGTCGCGCATCCAGTGGCCGAACCCGGCCGAGCTCGCGGTGCCCACCTCGGTGGTGCTCGCCGCCTACAACGAGGAGACGGTCATCGAGCGCACCCTGCGCACGGTGCTCGCCTCGGACTTCCCGGTGGCCGAGGTCGTCGTCGTCGACGACGGCTCGAAGGACGGCACCGCCTCCGTCGTGGCGGCGATGGCCGCTCAGGACCACCGCGTGCGGCTCATCTCGCAGGCGAACGCCGGCAAGGCCGCGGCCCTCAACCGGGCGGTCGCGGAGGCGGTCGGCGACGTCGTCGTCACGCTCGACGCCGACACGATCATCACGCCGAGCACGGTGGGCAACCTCGTGCGGCACTTCGCGCTCGACGAGGACGGTCGCCTCGGCGGCGTCGCCGGCGTCGTGCGGGTCGGCAACCGCGAGCGCAACCTGCTGACGCGCTGGCAGGCTCTGGAGTACGTCACCCAGATCGGCCTGGACCGCGCCGCGCAGGACGCCATCGGCGGCATCTCGATCATCCCCGGGGCGTGCGCGGCCTGGCGCAAGGAGGCCATCCTCGGCGTCGGCGGGTACTCGACCTCCACGCTCGCCGAGGACTGCGACCTCGCGCTCAACATGCACCGCGGCGGCTGGCGGGTCACCCAGGACGACGAGGCGATCGCCTACACCGAGGCCCCGGAGACCGTCGACGACCTGCTCAAGCAGCGCGAGCGCTGGACCTACGGCACACTGCAGGCCGTCTTCAAGAACCGCGACATGATGTTCCGTCGCCGCCACAAGGCGCTCGGCTGGTACGTGCTGCCGAACTACGTGGCCTCGATCCTCATCCCGCTGATCTTCCTGCCGTTCGTGCTGATCATGGCGGTCATCGTCGTGCAGAACGACGGGCCGGGCATGCTGCTGACCTACTTCGGCTTCTTCCTGACCGTGCAGTTCGGGCTCACCGCCGTGGGCATCCGGCTCATGAACGAGCGCTGGAAGCACCTGCTCATGGTGCCGATCTACCGCATCGTCTTCGAGCCGCTGCGCGCCTACCTGCTGTACACCTCCGTGCACCTGGCCGTGCAGGGCGGGCTCATGGGGTGGAACAAGCTGGAGCGCTCCGGCTCGATGGACGACCACGACGGGGTCGCGACGACCAGCGGATCCGACCAGCGTGACCGGCTCGCCGAGTCGGCCCAGACCGACGACCGGGCGGAGGCCCGCCGATGACCACCATGCGTGACGCCGACCGCCGGCCCACCCCGCACGCCGTCGAGCCGCAGGCGCCGGCGGCCGCGGTGCCCGCCCAGCCGGGCCCGAGCACCCAGGCCCCCTCGACCGGAGCCGGTTCGACCGGAGCCGGTCCGGCCGGAGCCGGTCCGGCCGGAGCCGGTTCGGCCGGCCCCGCTGAGTGCGGCCGGGACCGCTACATCGACTCGCTGCGGGCTCTGGCGCTCGTGCGGGTCGTCACCTACCACCTGTTCGGGTGGGTCTGGCTGCCGATCCTGTTCCCGTCGATGGGCATCATGTTCGCGCTCGGCGGCTCGCTCATGGCGGCCTCGATCGACCGCGAGCAGCGGCACTACGCGTTCGTGCTCGCCAAGCGGTTGCGCCGCCTGCTGCCGCCGCTGTGGGCCATGGGCCTGGTGCTCGTGCCGGTCATGCTGTGGTGGGGCTGGACGGTGAACGGCGACACGGGCTCTGCGCTGCAGTGGGACACGATGCTGCTGTGGCTGCTGCCGATCGCCACGCCGCCGGGCAGCGCCGCGGGTGCCGACCTTGTCGTGCCGCTGTGGTACATCAGCACCTACCTGTGGCTCATGGTGCTCTCGCCGGCGCTGCTGTGGCTGTTCCGGCGCTGGCCCAAGCGGATGCTCGCGCTGCCGATCCTGTTCGTCGCCCTGAGCACCGCGGGCATCGTCGAGCTCTCCGACCGCACCGGCGACACGATGCTCTACGTCGCCACGTACATGGGCTGCTGGATGCTCGGGTTCGCCCACCACGACGGGCTGCTGCGGCGCATCCCGCTGGGCCGAGTCGTGCTGCTGTCGCTGGGCCTGGCCGCGTTCGGCCTCTATTACGCGTTCGCGCACCCCGACCCCGAGTCGGGCCCGAACGTCTCCGACATCCCGATGGCGACGACCTTCTACAGCCTCGGCGTCGTGCTCCTGCTGCTGCGGCTCTACCTCGACTTCTCGTGGATGAAGAAGCTGCCGCTGCTCGACGGGCTCGTCGCGGCGATGAACCGCCGCGCGATGACGATCTACCTGTGGGGCAACACCGCGATCGCGCTCGCGCTGTGGGGGCTCTCGCAGTCGCCGTACACCGAGCCGTTCACGGAGGACACGGCCAACCCGTGGGTCGCCGGACTCGTCTCCTTCGCGGCCGTCTGGGTCGTCGTCGGCGCCATCGTGCTCGGCCTCGGCTGGGTCGAGGACGTCGCCGCCCGGCGCCGCCCGACGCTGCTGCCGCGCGCCGCCAGGCCGCGTCGCCGGCGGGCGCAGCACGCCCCGAGGACTCGCGTGCCCCAGGCCTGGTACGTGCGGCGCTGGACCCCCGAGGGTGCCGAGCGCGCCTGAGGTGGCCGTCGACCGACACGCGGGGTGTCGCGCCCGAACCCGGGTGCGACACCCCGCGCGCTGCGTCCGGGCGCTCGGCACTCGACGGCGACCGCCGACTCACAGGCGGCTCGCCTACGATCGGGTGCCGTGGGAGCCGAAACACCGCGCGAGCCAGCCACTCCGGACGACCAGCCGGGCTCCCCGAGGCAGCCGCAATCCCCTGCGACACCGGGCGCCGAGCGGGGCCCCAGGCGGCTTCCGAGGCGGCTGGGTTCGCACCGTCTCCCGAGCAGCCCGCGGGCGTGGGCGTTTCTCGTCGGTGTCGTCGCCGCCGCGGTGGCCCTCCTGGCGGCCCTGGTGTGGTCGATCCGGCCCGACCCGAATCCCGGCGGCACGTCGGGCACGCAGCCGGCCTCGGTGGCCTGCGTGACCGCCTCCGCGCCGCAGAGCCAGACCTCCGGCCTGGAGGATCCGGCCAAGCTGGAGATCGTGCGTCAGCTCATCGCCTCCGCCGAGAACTCGACGCTCGACTGGCAGAGCGAGTACGGCTACCTGGAGTACAACGTCGAGGGCAACGACGCGGAGAACCGCGGCTACACCGGCGGCATCGTGGGGTTCACCTCCAAGACCCACGACATGCTGCTGCTCGTGCAGCGCTACACGCAGGCCGAGCCGGACAACCCGCTGGCGCCGTTCCTGCCGGCCCTGGAGGCGGTGGACGGCACCTCCTCCACCGACGGGCTCGGCCGGCCGTTCGCGCAGGCGTGGGCGCAGGCCGCGACCGACCCGGCGTTCCAGCGCGCGCAGCGCGACCTCACCGACGAGTTGTACATCGAGCCCGCCGTCACCGCCGCCCGCGAGGACGGGCTCGGCGCCCTCGGTCAGTACATCTACGTCGACACGATGGTCATGCACGGCTCGGGCACCGGGCCCACGGAGTTCACCGGCATCCGCGACTCGGCCCGCGACTCGGCCACGCCGCCCTCGGCAGGCGGCGACGAGAGCGCCTACCTCGAGGCCTTCCTCGACGCCCGCGGGTGGGCGATGAGCCAGGAGGAGGGGCACCGCGACCTGTCCCGGGTGCGGGCGCAGCGCTCGTTCGTGGAGTCGGGAAATCTCGCGCTGACCGCCCCGCTGCAGTGGACGATGTACGGCGATTCGTTCACAATCGTGGCGCCGCAGAGCCAGCGCTGCCCGTGATATCCGCCACGTTTCCCGCCGATCTTTGCTTCTGACCGGTTGCTTTTGGGTGGTCGCGACTCGGACCCGGGTCGCCGGAGCTTGACCGGAGCCTGACCGGGGCCCGGCAGCTCCTTGACCCGCTCTTGACCCAGGCGTCCCGGCGACCCCCCTCCGGCCCCAGCCGCACCTCTCGACCGGGACATGAACGGGTCATGATCCGGTGATGAAAACCACCCCCGTGGGCTCCGTCACCTTGCGCAATACGCGAGTCAGGTGCCGGAAATCCGCTCCGTCTCATATCGTTTCTGCGCGAAGAGTCCACGAACGCAAGCACTTTGGCTCAGGGTTAGAGGTTTGTGGCCGATGGGCACGCGGATCAAAGCACACGTTCGTCCTGGACGCCCGCCGCGATCCACCAGGTGCAGAAGCCGTCCCGCCGACGCACGCACACCCCACCGCAGGAGCCACCCGTGCCACAGGAGAACAGCCCCCGTCCCGGGCCCACCCAACCCCACATTCTGCTCACCGGCGTGACCGGCTTCGTGGGCCAGGCGTTGCTGGAACGCCTGCTGTCGAGCACCGACGCGCGCGTCAGCGTCATCGTGCGGCCGCGGGGCGCGCGCAGCGGCCAGGACCGCCTCGACGCGCTGTTCGACAAGCCGGTCTTCGACCCGTGGCGCTCGCGGGTGGGGCGTCGGGCGGCCCGCCGCGAGTGGGCGCAGCGCGTCACCGTGCTCGACGGCGACCTGCGCGACGTGCCGGCCCTGCCGGACGACCTCGACGGTGTGCTGCACAGCGCGTCGAGCGTGTCGTTCGACGACCCGATCGACGCGGCGTTCGCGACGAACGTCGGCGGGCCGCACGCCCTGTACTCCGCGCTGTCGCGGGCCGGTGGCCGCACCCTGGACGCCCATGTCGTGCACGTCTCGACGTCGTACGTCGGCACCGGGCGGCACGAGATCGCGCCCGAGCGCAGCGTCGAGCACGACGCCGACTGGCGCGCCGAGCTCGCCGCCGCCCTCGAGGCGCCCGCCCGGCTGGCCGGCGAGCACGAGTCGCAGCGCGAACTGAAGGCCGCCCTGCGCCGTGCCGGCCGCGAGCGGGCGCACGAACTGGGCTGGACCGACGTCTACACGATGACTAAGGCGCTCGGCGAGCGCGTCGCCGAGGACCTGTGGGCCGGCGCCGGTCGCCCGCTGACGATCCTGCGTCCGACGATCATCGAGAGCGCCCTGCGCTACCCCTACCCCGGATGGATCGACGGCTTCAAGGTCGCCGACCCGCTCATCGCGGCGTACGCCCAGGGGCGCCTCGTCGGCTTTCCCGGCCGGCCCGACTCCGTGCTGGATGTCATCCCCGTCGACTTCGTCGTCAACGCGGCCCTCGCGGCGCTGCGCACGCCCCCGGCGAGGACGGCCTACCTGCAGGTCGGCTCCGGCACGACGAACCCGTTGACGCTCGCCGAACTGCGCCGCTGGGTGCAGGACTTCTTCTCGGCCCACCCGTGGATCGATAAGGACGGCAACGAGATCCACCCCGCCTCCTGGGAGTTCAGCGACCCGGCCGCGCTGGACCGGTGGACCTGCCGACGCGAGCGCGCCCTGCACGCCTCGCGGGCGCTGCTCGACCTCATGCCGGCCGGCTGGTTCTCCGGCTCCCGGGAGTCGGTGCGCTCCCGCCTGCGGCGCCTGGAGACGATGCGCGGCTTCGTCGAGCTCTACCAGCCGTACACGTGCGCGACGACGACCTACGACGACACGAACACCCGCGACCTGCTGGCCCTGCAGCGGCACCCGCGCGACACGTTCGACGTCACCGCCATCGACTGGCGCCGCTACCTCACCCAGGCGCACCTGCCCGCGCTCGTCGCCATCATGGAGGGCCGCACGACCCCGGCGCACCGTCCGGCGAGCGTGCACTCGATGCACGACTCGCGACGCGTCGCCCGCTCCCAACGCACGCACGCCCACGGTGCGCACGGTGCGCACGGTGCGCACGGCAGCCGCGTGCACGCCCTCGGCGCCTGAGGCTCTCGGCGCCTGAGGCTCTCGACGCCTGAGGCGCTCGGCGCCTGGGGCGCGCGACGCCCTCAGCTCCCGCGGCCCTCGACGCCTGTGGCCCCTCGGCGCCTGCGGCCCTCGGGCCGCTGCGGCCCCTCGTATCGGCCTGCGGGACGGGTGTCTCGGGTGCCGATACGGGACCACCCGGCTGCCGCGAGACCGGCTCCGCGGAGGCGATTCCGTGGCACCCCGGCGGTCCAGTCGGATGGCACAGGCTCACGTGCGATTCAGGGGTGGGGCCGCTGGGGGGTGTGGCGCCGGGGCGAGGCCGTCGGCGCTGGGGCGTTGCCGAGGGTGAGGCCGTCGCCGCCGGGGCGCTGCCGCCGAGGGTGAGGCCGTCGGCGCTGGGGCGTTGCCGAGGGTGAGGCCGTCGCCGCTGGGGCGCTGCCGCCGAGGCTGAGGCCGCCGCCGACGGGGCGTTGCCACCGAGGGTGAGGCCGTCGCCGCCGGGGCGCTGCCGCCGGGGGTGAGGCCGCCGCCGCTGGGGCGTTGCCGCCGGGGGTGAGTTTGTCGGCGCCGGGGCGTTGCTGCCGGGGCGTTGCCGCCGGAGGCCGGCGCGGGCCGGCCCCCGTCTCAGGTGAGACAGGCGGGGCCGAGCAGGGCCTTGAGGTCGCCGAACAGCGCCGGGGAGGCGGTGACGCGCAGCGAGTCGTCGAGGCGCATGAGCACGCTGCGGCCCGGCTGGGTGAGCTTGACGTGCACTTCGGTGGCGCCTGGGTGCTCGTGCAGCACGTCCTTGATGCGCAGCGCCATGCCGTTCGTGGCCCGCGCCAGCGGCATCGACACGACGACCGGGCCGCGCGGGCCCTCGGTGATGTCGGGCAGCGTCAGCTCCTGGGCGTACAGCGACACCGAGTCGTCGCGCCGGTTGATGCGGCCCTTGACGACGACGACGGTGTCGGTCGACAGCATCGTGGAGACCGTCATGTACGTCGACGGGAAGAACAGGCACTCGATCGCGCCCTCGAGATCCTCGACGACCACGATCGCCCACAGGTCGCCCTTCTTCGTGCGCTTGAGCTGCAGGCTCGTGATGAGCCCGGCGATCGTCACCGTGTGCCCGTCGCGCGGGCCGTGGCCACCGCCTCCGTTCGAGGCGCCGTGGTCGTCGTCGGCGGCCGCGGTGACGGCCGCGATCGAGGTGTCGGCGTGGTTGGCGAGGATGTGCTCGATGCCGAACAGCGGGTGGTCGGAGACGTACAGCCCGAGCATCTCGCGCTCGAACGCGAGCAGCGTCTGCTTGTCCCACTCCCCCGCCGGGATCGCCGGCAGCGCCTGCAGCGCCGGGGTCTGCTCCTCCTCGCCGCCCAACCCCGCGAAGGCCGCGAACAGCGAGTCCTGCCCCGCCGCCTCCTTGCGCTTCTCCTCGACGAGCGCGTCGACGTACTGCTCGTGCACGCGCACGAGCCCGGCGCGGGCGTGGTCGAGGGAGTCGAACGCGCCGGCCTTGACGAGCGATTCGATGGTGCGCTTGTTGCACACGACCGCGGGCACCTTGCGCAGGAAGTCCTCGAACGAGGTGAACTCGCCCTTCTCCTCGCGGGTGCGCACGATGGCCTCGACGACGTTGGCGCCGACGTTGCGGATCGCCTCCAGGCCGAAGCGGATGTCGTCGCCGACCGCGGCGAAGAAGCCGATCGAGGCGTTGACGTCGGGCGGCAGCACGTGGATGCCCATGCGGCGGCACTCGCCGAGGTAGAGCGCCGACTTGTCCTTGTCGTCGCGCACGCTCGTCAGCAGGGCCGCCATGTACTCGGCCGGGTAGTTGGCCTTGAGGTAACCGGTCCAGTACGAGACGAGCCCGTAGGCCGCGGTGTGCGCCTTGTTGAACGCGTAGTCGGAGAACGGCACGAGCACGTCCCACAGCGCCTTGACCGACGCCGCCGAGAAGCCCGAGTCGAGCATGCCCTTCTCGAAGTTGACGAACTCCGCGTCGAGCACCTCGCGCTTCTTCTTGCCCATCGCGCGACGCAGCAGGTCGGCGTTGCCGAGGGTGTAACCGGCGAGCTTCTGCGCGATCTCCATGACCTGCTCCTGGTAGATCACCAGGCCGTAGGTCGTGCCGAGGATCGGCTCGAGCGCGTCGATCATCTTCTGCTCGAGCTGGCCCTTCAGGCGCGGGTCGAGCGGCGTCGTCTCCTGGCGGCCGTTCTTGCGCAGCGCGAAGTTCGTGTGCGCGTCGACGCCCATCGGGCCCGGCCGGTACAGGGCGAGCGCCGCGGAGATGTCCTCGAAGTTGTCGGGGCGCATGAGCCGCAGCAGGGTGCGCATGCCGCCGCCGTCGAGCTGGAACACCCCGAGGGTGTCGCCGCGGCTCAGCAGTTCGTACGTCGTGCGGTCGGTGAGGTCTTTCGAGAGCGCGTCGAGGTCGATCTCCTCGGAGCGGTTCATGCGCACGTTGGCGATCGCGTCGTCGAGGATCGTCAGGTTGCGCAGGCCGAGGAAGTCCATCTTGACCAGCCCGAGCGTCTCGCACGTCGGGTAGTCGAACTGCGTGATGACCTGGCCGTCCTGCTCCCGCTTCATGATCGGGATGACGTCGATGAGCGGCTCCGAGCTCATGATGACGCCCGCGGCGTGCACGCCCCACTGCCGCTTGAGGCCCTCGAGGCCGAGCGCGGTGTCGGTGATCTCGCGGGCGGCGGAGTCTTCGGCGTGCAGCGCCCGGAACTCGACCGCCTCCGCGTACCGCTTGTGCTCGGGGTCGAAGATGCCGGACAGCGGGATGCCCTTGCCCATGACGTCGGGCGGCATCGCCTTGGTGAGCTTCTCGCCCATCGCGAACGGGAAGCCCATGACGCGGGAGGCGTCTTTGAGGGCCTGCTTGGCCTTGATCGTGCCGTAGGTGACGATCTGCGCAACCCGCTCGCTGCCGTACTTCTCGGTGACGTACTTGATGACCTCGCCGCGACGGCGCTCGTCGAAGTCGACGTCGAAGTCGGGCATCGACTTGCGCTCGGGGTTGAGGAAGCGCTCGAAGATCAGTCCGTGCGGGATCGGGTCGAGGTCGGTGATCTTCATCGCGTACGCGCACATCGACCCCGCGCCGGAGCCGCGGCCGGGGCCGACGCGGATGCCCTGGCTCTTCGCCCACGTGATGAAGTCGGCGACGACGAGGAAGTAGCCCGCGTAGCCCTTGGAGACGATGACGTCGATCTCGAAGTCGGCCTGCGTGCGCGCGTAGTCGGGCACGCCGCCGGGGAACCGCTCGTGCAGCCCCTTCTCGACCTCCTTGACGAACCAGCTGCG
>JBDIAM010000067.1:0-12876 GCA_039812445.1 Piscicoccus intestinalis
GGTCGGTCCGGTCGGTCCGGGAGGCGCCGGTCGCCTCGGAGGCGGTGACGGACGCGCTCGAGGCGTCCCGCGCCGCCCGCGCGGCCGCCTCGGCGTCCGGTGGCTCGTGAGGCTCGGCAGTCTCGGCAGGCTCGGCGCTCCGGGGTTCCTGCGTCATGGTCGCGGTCCTTCCGTCGGGCGGATCGTTGCTCACGGTAGTGCGCGCGGTGGTGCCCCGACCCCCGACCCAGGGGCCTGGCCGCAGCGCTCGCGGCCGAGACCCTGCTCACGTGGCGGAAAGGCGCGACTGCGATGCGGAAACCACGGACGCCTGTGCGCGCCGGGAAGGGGTCTGGACGCTGCCGGAGGCCCAACGTACACCGGCTCCGAAAGCGTGGAGCCGGAGCGTCGAGGCACCCCTCCACCCGCCGCCCCGGCGCCTACACTCCCGGTATGGCTGCTGATCACCCGCCAGTGCCGGGAGCTGACGACGACGTCACCCCGGCGGCCGGCGAGCCCACGGCACCCGGCTCGGGCACCCGCGAACCCGGCTCCAGGACCGGGGCGCGAGCCGGCTCGGTGCAGTCCGTGGAGCGGGCATTCGATCTCATGGAGGCCATCGCGGACGCGGGCGGCGAGATCTCGATGAGCGACCTGGCCACCGCCTCCCACCTGCCGCTGCCGACGATCCACCGGCTGCTGCGCACCCTCGTCGGCCTCGGATACGCCCGGCAGCTGCCGTCGCGGCAGTACGCCCTCGGCCCCCGACTCATCCGCCTCGGCGAGCAGGCCGGCAAGCAGCTCGGCACCGTCGCCACGCCCGAACTACGCCGGCTCGTGGGCGAACTGGGTGAGAGCGCCAATCTCGCGATGCTCGACGGAGACGGCGCGGTGTACGTCGCGCAGAGTCCCTCGCCGCACTCGATGCGCATGTTCACCGAGGTCGGGCGGCGCGTCACGCTGCACGACACCGGCGTCGGCAAGGCGCTGCTCGCGACGATGGACGACGAGCAGGTGCGCCGGCTCGTGGGCAGCGACCGGTTGCCGCAGCGCACGCCGAAGAGCCACGCCACCGTCGCCGACCTGCTCGACGACCTCGCCCGCATCCGCGACCAGGGGTATGCGATCGACGACGAGGAGCAGGAGCTCGGGGTGCGCTGCTACGCGGTGAGCGTGCCCGACGTCCCCGTGCCCGTCGCCGTGTCGGTCTCCGGCCCGCTCGCCCGCGTCGACCTGCGGTTCGGGCTGCGGGCCGTGCCGCGGCTGCACGAGGCCGCGGGGCGCATCGGGCGGGTGCTCTCCCGCCCGTGAGGGCAGCCGCCGGATGTGCGTGGCCGGCGGCACGCATGGTGGAATCGAGTTTTCGACAGCAGCGACAGGAGGTGGCCGTGCGAACCACTCTCAGCGGCGAGGACCTGCGGCGGGTCGACGCCGAGCTGTCCGACACCGACTCCTTTCTCGAGCGCACCTACCCCGGCGAGCGCGACGGACGCCAACCCGTGCACACCGTCTATGTACCGGCCGATCGCTACAACGCCGATCTGCCTGCGCAGTGGGCCGCCCAGGCCCTGCGCGCGGTGGCCGAGCACGGCGGCATCGAGACCGTCTGCGCCGAGATCGGGGTTCCTGCGGCGCTGGCGGCGCAGATCGGTCCGCGCGTGCTCGCCAAGCTGGAGCGCGAGCCGATCGAAGACCTGCGGATCGACTTCGAGGATGGTTACGGCACGCGCGGCGACGACGCGGAGGACGCCGAGGTCGAGCGCGCCACCGGCCAGCTGCGCGAGGCCATCGAGGCAGGCACCGCGACGCCCTTCTTCGGTCTGCGTTTCAAATGCCTCGAGGCGCCGACCCGGCGGCGCGGGCTGCGCACCCTGGACGGCTTTCTCACCGCGCTGGCCCACCGCGGCGAACTGCCCGACGGTCTCGTCGTCACGCTGCCGAAGGTGAGCACGGTCAGCCAGGTGGAGGCGATGGTCGGGGTGTGCGAGCGCCTCGAAACCGCGCTCGGATTGCCTTCTGGCCGCATCGGATTCGAGATCCAGGTCGAGACCCCGCAACTCGTTCTCGCGGCCGACGGCACGATTCCGGTCGCCCGGGCGCTGCACGCCGGAGCCGGTCGCGTCACCTCGCTGCACTACGGCACCTACGACTACTCGGCCTCCATGGGTGTGGCGGCCGAGCACCAGTCGATGGAGCATCCGGTGGCCGACCAGGCCAAGGCGCTCATGCAGCTGGCCGTCGCCGGCACCGGCGTGCACCTGTCCGACGGCTCGACGAACGTGCTGCCCGTCGGCGAGCCCGGGCACGTCATCGACGCCTGGCGGCTGCACCACCGACTCGTCTCACGGTCGCTGGCCCACGGGATCTACCAGGGCTGGGACCTGCACCCCGCCCAGTTGCCGACCCGCTACCTCGCCACGTTCGGCTTCTACCGCGGCGGCTTCGCACGCGCCGCCCAGCGGCTGCACGCGTACGTGCACAAGAGCGGAGGCGGGGTGCTCGACGAGCCGGCCACCGCACGGGCCCTGGCCCGCTACCTGCACCGCGGGTACACGTGCGGTGCGCTGGACGAGATGGAGCTGCGCGAGGCGACCGGTCTCGACCCGGCCGGTCTCGCGCTGCTCGCCCGCCCGAAGTCCGACACGGAGAGCGTGCTGCCGTTGTCGGGCAGCACCGATGAGTGAGGTCCCGTTTCCATGTCCACCCCCTACTTCGTTCCCCGCGGCGGCCTGCCGTCGCAGACCGAGCTGACCACCGACCGAGCCGTCTTCACAGAAGCCTATGCGGTGCTGCCGGCTCGGACGATGAGTGACATCACGACGAGCCAGTTGCCCTTCTGGAACAACACACGATTGTGGGTGATCGCTCGACCGCTGACCGGCTTCGCCGAGACGTTCAGCCAGTACATCGTCGAGGTCTCGCCCGGAGGCGGCAGCGAGCGCCCGGAACCCGACCCGAAGGCCGAGGGAGTGCTCTTCGTCGTCGACGGCTCGCTGACGTTGACCCTCGACGGCCTGGAGCACGAGTTGGAGACGGGTGGGTACGCGTTCGTGGCGCCCGGCGCGCGGTGGACCCTGCGCAACGACTCCAGCGCGACCGCGACCTTCCACTGGGTGCGCAAGTCGTACGAGGAGGTCGAGGGCATCGACCGTCCGGAGTCGTTCGTCACCAGCGACCAGCAGGTCGAGCCGATCCCCATGGCCGACACCGACGGGGTCTGGGCCACGAGCCGGTTCGTCGACCCGGGCGACGTGCGTCACGACATGCACGTCAACATCGTCACGTTCGCCCCCGGCGGCACGATCACCTTCCCCGAGACCCACGTCATGGAGCACGGCCTCTACGTGCTCACCGGCAAGGCCGTGTACCTGCTGAACAAGGACTGGGTCGAGGTGCAAGCCGGCGACTTCATGTGGCTGCGCGCCTACTGCCCCCAGGCCTGCTACGCCGGCGGCCCCGGGCCCTTCCGGTACCTGCTGTACAAGGACGTCAACCGGCACGCCGGTCTGCGCCCGCCCTTCCGCTGAGCCGCGTTGGGCCGGTCGGCCCGATGGGGCCCGCGTCACGGCCGGGCCCAGCGACGGACTCCGTTCGCACAGGATCACGTGTAGTGACCTCTCGCGAGCGGTCACTGGTCGGCTGCCACGCATCAGTGCAGGTCAGCGCGTTGCGAAGATCGCGTTTCGGCCTGATTGTCCACTCGGCGCGCGTCGAGTGGACAACGCCGGCGCCGTCCACAGCCTGTCCGCGCGCATCGCGCTTGTCCACAGCCCAGCGCAAAGGCACGCGTCCACTTGTCGCGATCCGCCAGCCTGGGCGAATGAGCACTCCTTCCGGCAAGCACGACACCCCTGCATCGACAGTGGCCGCTGCGCCGCCCCCAGCGACAGAGTCGGGGATCGGGCCAACGGTCGCGGTTCGTCGTGGCGACGACGCCCTGCGTCGGCTGCTCGACGCGGCTCCCGCGGGCTGCGCGCTCTTCGGCGTCTCGGCGGCCCGCCGCTACGGCCTCACGCTTCCCGATGAGCTGGAGGCGGACCGGCGGGTGCACGTGCTGGTGAGGGCGCCCAAACGCATCCGCCGCACCGGCGTGGTCGAGCATCGCGGAGTCGGTCCACGCCAGATTCGCAGCGTCGACGGGCTGGCGATGACAAGCCTCGGAGACACGTGGTGCGACCTGGCCGGGCTGGTCAGCGAGCTCGATCTGGTGGTGATGGGCGACGAGATCGCCAATCGCGCCGGCGTGGTGGAGCTGCAGCGGGCGGTGGGTCGACGGGGCAACGGCCGACACGTGCGGGTGATGCGGCGAGCTCTGGTGCGCGTGCGCCGGGGGAGTGACTCGCCGATGGAGACCCGAGCTCGTCTCGCGTTCGCCGAGGGCGGTCTGCCGGAGCCCGAACTCAACGCCACGATCCGCGATAGCCGCGGCCAGTGGCTCGCGAGGGTCGACTTCCTGTGGCGCGACGCCCGTCTCATCGTGGAGTACCAGAGCGAGTTTCACGCCGACAACCGGCGTCGCGAGGCGGACGAGGCCAGGCGGCGGCAGCTGGAAGCGGCCGGATACCGCGTCATCTTCATCACCGCCGCCACGATCCTGCGGGAGTCGGCCCGCGACGAGCTGTGCCGGGACCTGCTCGCGGCCGGTCGCCGGGCCGGCTGCGCGTGGTGAGCCCGTGGAGCCGGTGCGGCGCGGCCGACGGATTGTCCATTCGGCGGCCGCCGAGTGGACAATCTGGGAGTCGGGCCCTCGTATCGGCGCTCTGACCTGCGAGGTTGTGCGGCGCAACGAAGGTGTCCACTCGTGAGTGGACACTGCCCACATGCTCAGGCACGCGAAACGGGCGGCGCTCCCCCGGGGCACGCGAACGGGCCGCGCCCCGGCAAGGAGCGCGGCCCGTTCGAGGCGAGCGTCAGGCGTCGCCGCCGGCGTTGCCGGAGACGCCGGCCTTGACGTCGAGGAGGCGGTACTTCTCGGCGGCCTTGGCCGGGATGTCGGAGCCGACGGTGCCTTCCTCGGCGAGCAGCTGCAGCGCGCGCACGACGACGCTGTGGGCGTCGATGTGGAAGTAGCGGCGAGCGGCGGCCCGTGTGTCGGAGAAGCCGTGGTCGTCGGCGCCGAGTGACGCGAACTTCTGCGGCAGGTACGGCCGGATGAGGTCGGGCAGGTCCGAGACGTAGTCGCTGGTGGCGACGATCGGTCCGGGCGCCTCGCCGAGCTTCTGCGTGACGAACGGCGTGCGCGCGCCGTCCTCCGGGTGCAGGAACGCGTCCTTCTCGGCGGCCAGGGCGTCGCGGCGCAGTTCGTACCACGACGTCACCGACCACACGTCGGCGGAGACGCCCCAGTCCTGCTCGAGGATCTCCTGGGCGTGCACGATCCACGGCACACCGACTCCGGAGGCCAGCAGCTGCACCTTCGGGCCGTCGCCGCTGCCCTCGGACAGGCGGTGGATGCCCTTCTTGATGCCCTCGACGTCGACGTCCGTCGGCTCCTTGGGCTGCACGATCGGCTCGTTGTAGACCGTCAGGTAGTACATGACGTCCTGGGCGTCGGGGCCGTACATCTCCTCGATGCCCTGCTTGACGATGTGCGCGATCTCGTAGCCGTACGCCGGGTCGTAGACCTTCACCGCCGGGTTAGTCGCCGCGAGCACCGGCGAGTGGCCGTCCATGTGCTGCAGGCCCTCACCGGTCAGGGTCGTGCGACCGGCCGTGGCGCCGATGATGAAGCCCCGGGCCAGCTGGTCCATCGCGGCCCAGAACGAGTCGCCGGTGCGCTGGAATCCGAACATCGAGTAGAAGATGTAGATCGGGATCATCGGCTCGCCGTGCGTGGAGTACGACGTGCCGGCCGCCGTGAAGGCCGCGACCGAGCCGGCCTCGTTGATGCCGGTGTGCAGGATCTGGCCCGACTCCGACTCCTTGTACGCCAACAACTGTGTGCGGTCGACGGCGGCGTACGTCTGGCCGCGCGGGTTGTAGATCTTGGCGGTCGGGAAGAAGCTGTCCATGCCGAACGTGCGGGCCTCGTCGGGCACGATCGGCACGACGCGCTTGCCGAACTCCTTGTCGCGCATGAGGTCACGCATGAGCCGCACGAACGCCATCGTGGTCGCGGCCTGCTGCTTGCCCGAGCCTCGACGAGGACCGTCGTAGGTCTTCTCCGGCGGCAGCTTCAGCTCGCGGGTCTTCGTGCGTCGCTCCGGCACGCCGCCGCCGAGCTTGCGCCGCCGCTCGAGCATGTACTGCATCGGCTCGGCGTCGTTGCCCGGGTGGTAGAACGGCGCGTCGTAGACGCCCTCGAGCTGCTTGTCGGTCAGCGGGATGTTGAGGAAGTCGCGGAAGTACTTCAGGTCGGGCAGCGTGAGCTTCTTCATCTGGTGCGTCGCGTTGCGCGCCTCGAAGTTGTAGCCGAGACCGTAGCCCTTGACGGTGTGCGCGAGCACGACGGTCGGCTGGCCCTGGTGGGCCGTGGCCGCCGAATACGCCGCGTACATCTTGTGGTAGTCGTGGCCACCGCGGCGCAGCGCCCAGATGTCGTCGTCGGTCCAGTCCTCGACGAGCTTGAGCGCGCCGGGGGAGCGTCCGAAGAACTCCTCGCGCACGTACTTGCCGGACTCGCCCTTGTACGTCTGGAAGTCGCCGTCCGGGATCTCGTTCATGATCTTCACGAGCTCGCCGGTGGAGTCCTTCTCGAACAGCGGGTCCCACTCGCGGCCCCACAGCACCTTGATGACGTTCCAGCCGGCGCCGCGGAACAGGCCCTCGAGCTCCTGCACGATCTTGCCGTTACCGCGCACCGGCCCGTCGAGTCGCTGCAGGTTGCAGTTGATGACGAACGTCAGGTTGTCGAGGCGCTCGTTGGCGGCCAGCTGCAGGAAGCCGCGGCTCTCCGGCTCGTCCATCTCGCCGTCGCCGAGGAACGCCCACACGTGCTGGTCGGAGGTGTCCTTGATGCCGCGGTTGTGCAGGTAGCGGTTGAACTGCGCCTGGTAGACGGCGTTCATCGGGCCTAGGCCCATGGAGACCGTGGGGAACTGCCAGAAGGTCGGCGCCAGCCGCGGGTGCGGGTAGGAGGGGAGGCCGTTCGGGGCCGCCGAGCGGTCCTGCCGGAAGCCGTCGAGCTGCTGCTCGGTGAGGCGCCCTTCGAGGTAGGCGCGGGCGTACATGCCGGGCGAGGCGTGGCCCTGGAAGAACACCTGGTCGCCGCCGCCGGGGTGGTCCTGCCCGCGGAAGAAGTAGTTCTGGCCGACCTCGTAGAGCACGGCCGCGCCGGCGTACGTGGAGATGTGACCGCCGACCGACAGCGCCGAGCGCTGGGCGCGCTGCACGACCATCGCGGCGTTCCAGCGGATCCACCGGCTGTAGATGCGCTCGATGTCCTCGTCGCCCGGGTACGCCGGCTCCGCAGAGATCGGGATGGTGTTGACGTAGTCGCTGGTCAGCCGCGGCTCGGCGGCGACCCCGAGGGATGCGGCGCGGGCGCCGAGGGTGGCGAGCATGTCACGAGCCCGCTCCGGACCCTTGCTCGAGACCAGTCCTTCGAAGGACTCGATCCACTCGGCGGTCTCTTCGGGGTCTACGTCGGACCCGTAGATGGGGTTCTTTTCGGGGTGTTCCATTCCGGAGTGCTCCTGAGTGGTCGGACGGGGTGTGTGATGCGGGGGTCCCGGACGGCCCACCGGCCCGGCTCGCCGCATCGCGGGCCGGGCCTGGCGGAGATGTCACGGGATAGGTCGGGGCTGCATTTCAGGCAGCCTAATGCGTGTGACCCTCCGGCCCGACCTGCAGGCTCACCGGTTTTCCCGCAGCATCGCGGACCGGCACCTCGCGGCCGTCGCGGTCGACGATTCGGCCGTCCTCGATGCGATCGCCCTCCCGCAGGCTACGCAGCCACTGGGCGTCGGCCAGGTCGATGTGCCGGCCCGCCTCCTCGAAGACCGACGAGCCGGGCTTCTGGCGGGCGAACCTGATCTCGTTGAACCACACGTTCAACACGATGGCGACGACGGCGGCGGAACTGATGCCCGAGTGGAAGATCGTGCCCCACCACTGCGGAAACGCGTGCCAGAAGGTCGGCGCGGCGATCGGGATGAGCCCGGCACCGATCGAGGTGGCCACGATGACGAGGTTCATCGTGCCCGCGTACTCGACCTTCGCCAGCGTGCGGATACCCGCGGCGGCCACCGTGCCGAACAGCACGATGCCTGCGCCGCCGAGCACAGGGGTCGGGATGGCGGCGACGACCCGGCCGAGCACGGGCAGCAGCCCCAGCACCATGAGGATGACGCCGCCGGCCGTGACGACGAAGCGCGACGTCACGCCGGTGATCGCGACGAGGCCGACGTTCTGGGCGAACGCGCTCTGAGTGAACCCGTTGAACACCGGGGCGAGCAGGGAGGAGCCCATGTCGGCGCGCAACCCGTCGCCGATGCGACGCCGGTCGACGTTCGTGTCGACGATCTCGCCGACGGCGATGATGTCGGCCGCCGTCTCCGTGAGGATGACGAGCACGACGATGACCATGGAGACGGTCGCCGCCACCTCGAAGACCGGCGGGCCGAACGCGAAGGGCGTGGGCACGGCCACCGTGGGGCCGACACCGACTCCGGAGAAGTCGGCCATGCCGGCCGCCCAGGCGCCCAGCGTGCCGACGACGATGGCGATGAGGATCGACAGCCGCGACACCGCCGGCACGTTGGCCCGCGACAGCACGAGGACCACGAGCAGCGTGCCCCCGGCGAGCAGCACGTTGGGCACCGAGCCGTACTCCGGTGACTGCCGATCGCCGCCCATCGCCCAGTTCGCCGCGACGGGCATGAGGCTCAGCCCGATCGTCGTGATGACCGTGCCGGTGACGACCGGCGGGAAGAACCGGATGATGCGGGCGAACAGCGGGGTGATCAGCAGCCCGACGGCCGCCGACGCCATCACCGCCCCGAAGGCCGCCTGGATGCCGCTGCCGCCCTGCACGATCGCGACGAGGGTGGCGACGCTCGCGAACGACGTGCCTTGCACGAGCGGGAGTCGGCTGCCGAACCACGGCACGCCCACCGACTGCAGGATCGTCGCGATGCCACCGACGAACAGACAGCTGGCGACGAGGAGCCCGAGCTGGGCCGCGTCGACGCCGGCGGCCGCCCCGACGATGAGCGGCGGGGCGATGATGCCGCCGTACATCGTCAGAACGTGCTGGGCGCCGTACGCCAGCGACTTACCGACGCCGAGGTACTCGTCCTCCGGCCGGGCGTGCGCGCCGGGCGGCGCGGAGGCGGTGTGAGCCGGCATGGCACTCCTTGGGGTCCGGGCCGGAGCCGGTCGCGCGGCCTCCGGCGGGCGGTCAGCAGAAGCCGGCGATGCCGACCCAGGCGTCGTCGGCGCGGCTGGCCCCGTCGCGCTCGAAGGTCGCCTCGATGAGGCCGTAGGGCCGGTCGGCCGCGTAGTGCACGACGCCGGGGTTGTCGAGACCGCAGAACGAGAGGTCGGTGACGAAGTGGTGCTTGTTCGGGCAGCTGAACGTGATCTCGTCGACCTGCGGGTGGGCCGCGACGACGGCCTGGGCCATCTTGTACAGGGTTTCCTGCAGCGCCCGTGAGTAGTGGTCGGTGAAGCTGCTGAGGATCGTCGAACGGATGCTGTCGTACGCGGCGTTGTAGTCGACGTCGGTCGTGTTGTACCGCCACCGGGTCGAGATGTCGGTGGCCATGATCCGGTCGTCGGTCTCGGGCAGCGTCGTGTACCGGTCCTTCGGGTAGCCGCGGAACCCGGACTGGGTCGATTTCAGCACCGTCAGGCCGTAGAACCCGCTGATCATCGCGTCGGTGTCGCCGTCGCGCACGAGCACCGCGGTGCGGGTCTCGGGGGAGCTGCGATAGAAGCAGTGGTCGTGGTCGTCGATGCGCGACCAGCCGTACTGCTCGGCCTCCCAGCGGCCGCCGGTGATCCAGTCGAACTCGCCCGTGAAGTGGTCGGCGAGCGTGAGCAGGAACCGCTCGGGAGAATCGATCGGCTCGCGGGCGAACGCAAAGATCGTGTTCTTCTGGGTGTCGGTGGGCACGACGTGGCCGTTGTCGCCCTCCAGGTGCGCCGCCGCGAGATCGCCACGCAGCTGGGAGGTGACGTTGAGGTCGACGAGGCTGTGTCGGTCGGTCCGCCGTTCAAGCCGCACCACGTGGTTCTCGGCCTTGCCGTACTGGTTCCTCGTCAATCGGACGGTGGACATCGGGGGCCTCCTCGGCTCGGTGTGGCGCGACGACGGATCAGCTGCCGCGGTAGGTGGAGTAGGCGAAGGCCGACAGCAGCAGCGGCACGTGGTAGTGCGCCTGCGCGGCGTCGACGACGAAGTCGATCGTCACGTGCGGGTAGAACGTCGCCTGGCCGCGGGCGGCGAAGTAGTCGCCGGTGGCGAAGGTGATCCGGTACTCACCGGAGGTCAGGGAGTCGGGTCCCAGGTCGGGCACCCGCCCGTCGTCGTCGGTGCGGGCGCGGGCGATCTCGGTGCCGTCGGCCCGGGCCAGGGTGACGGCGACTCCGCTCGCGGGCAGGCCGACGACGGAGTCGAGCACGTGGGCGGTGACATAGCTCATGGCGACACGGCTCCTTGCAGGCGCAGGACGGCGATCTGGCGCAGTTGGTCGGCGACGACGGCCGACTCGGTCTCGTCGTCGTTGCCCAGCCGCGTCGTCAGCTGCTCGAGGATCTGTTCGCTCGAGCGGCCGGCGGCGCGGATGAGGAAGACCCGGTCGAAGCGGCGTTCGTAGGCGGCGTTTCCCTCGGCGAGGCGGCGTTGCACGTCGTCGTCGAGGTGCAGCCCGGACTGTTCGCCGCGGGACAGGCCCGCCTCCTTCGAGTCGCCGCGGGCGCGCTCGCCGATCCGAGGGTGGTGGGCGAGGGCCTGCTCGATCTCGGCGGGGGTGAACGGGTCGGCGACCGTGCGAGCGGCCGCGAGCAGGTCGCCGAGCCCGGCGTACGGCCGGCCGCCGACGACCCCGGCGATCCAACGCTCGACGTCGAGGCAGGGGCGCAGCACGTCGGCCGCCTCCGCGCCCGGTGCGGCGTTGAACTCCTCCAGGCCGATCGGCATGCGCGCTCCCTTCGCCGTTCCGCAATGCGAAATAGCGGTTCCGTGTGCGCCCCATCCTGTCCTGTGCGGGACGGGACCTGTCAAGGGCGCGGAGCGTTCACAACCCGAGTTCGCGCATGAGCCAGTTGGCGTGGGTCGCGGGGTCGACGCGGTAGTACAGCGCCTGCAGCGAGTGGTCGGGCCCGACGACGAAGGTGGCGCGCAGCGGCCCGTCGCTCGTCCGGCCGTCGACGGTGCGGGTGCCCCACGCGCCCCACGCGCGTGCCGCCGCGTGGTCGGGATCGGACAACAGCGGATACGGGATCCCGTGCCGCTGGTCGAATTCGGCGAGGGTCTGCGGGTCGTCGCCCGAGACGCCGACCACGCCGACGCCGGCGCCCTTGAGCCAGGCGAGGTTCTTGCGCAGGTCGCAGGCCTGGGTGGTGCAGCCCGGGGTGAACGCGCCGGCGAAGAAGTAGACGACGGTGCGGGCGTCGTCACGCCGGGGGTGCTCGGCCAGGTCGAACGTCTCGCCGCGCTGGTCGAGCAGGTGCAGCGCGGGTGCCGGGTGTCCCGTCCTGAGATGCTCCATGGGGCCCTCCTGATGGACGCCTCTTCCGTGATGCGAAATCGCGATGCGAAATCGCGATGCGGCCTCGTGAGGCGGAGTCGGTGGTGGCCGGTGGTCCCCGGTCAGGTCGAGTGTGACCGGGGTACGTGGCGGATCGGCGACAGGTGTGGGTCGTGTCGGCCGACGACGTCGTTAACTGGGGTGTTTTCGCGTGCCTGCCTGAACGTCAACGGCGCCCGTCCGCGGCGCCCCGGCGGTGCGCCGCGCGATCTTGTCGGCGGTGAATGACATGCTTGTCGTTAGCTGGCACGATGGTCATCGCCTCGGTGGTCGTCACCGCTGCTCAGGGCCCCGATCCCGGGGTGCGCGGCGGGCCGGCTCCCCGGGTCGAGCGACACGGCCGGGGCACGCGACGGGCACACTCGGCGCTCCGGGCGACCGGGCGTGAAGGAGGACGACATGACGGCGACGGACCCGACGACCCAGCAGGGCTGCTCGGAGCCCGTGACGGGGGCGCTCACCGAGCGCGAGATCGAGATCCTCACCTTCGAGCGCCAGTGGTGGAAGTACCCCGGCGCCAAGGAGCAGTCGATCCGCGAGCTCTTCGACATGAGCGCCACGCGTTATTACCAGGCGCTCAACACGCTCATCGACTCGCCCGCCGCGCTCGCGCACGACCCGCTGCTCGTCAAGCGGCTGCGTCGGATGCGCTCCTCGCGGCAGAAGGCCCGCACGGCCCGCCGCCTCGGCATGGGCTGAGCGCGCCGCACCGACTCCCGAAGCACCCGCCCGTTCGCGGCGGGTGCTTCGTCGTCTCCCGGGCACTCTGGGGTGCCGGCGCCGGCTGTCGATATTTGCACTCGCAGGGGTCGAGTGCTAATCATGGGGTTAGCACTCTCGGGTGCCGAGTGATAACGCGCGCGTCGCCGTGACGCGTTGTCGCACCGGCATCCGGCGGGTGGTTGCACAGCAGTCGGACCGATCCGATGAGGGTGTCGGCCCGCCGCGAACGGCGCGGTGGGGTCGGGGCTCGTCCGTCGCGGGCATCGCCGGTCCACCTCAATCCGCAACGTGTGGGAGGAACCACCGCACATGGCCAAGATCATCGCGTTCGACGAGGAGGCCCGGCGCGGGCTCGAGCGGGGCATGAACCAGCTCGCCGACGCCGTTCGGGTCACCCTCGGCCCCAAGGGCCGCAACGTCGTGCTGGAGAAGAAGTGGGGCGCCCCCACGATCACCAACGACGGTGTGTCCATCGCCAAGG
>JBDIAM010000068.1:0-12824 GCA_039812445.1 Piscicoccus intestinalis
CTCGCATCTCACCGGGAATCACCAACAGCAGCCTGAAAAAGCCCAATAACCGAGTCCGGAAAATCTCGGGCAGCCCATCCCTCCTACCGGGTAGCTGATGAGGCGCAGGCAATCCCCGGCAGCCGGACCAATAGGAGCACCCCGATGCGACAGTTGCACCTGACTCGACGGATTGTGGTCACCGGCCCCGCAACGGCCGACGAGGCGTGGGAGTGCTATCGCGTCATCGATCGATGGACCGACTGGGCCCCTCACCTGACCTCGGTAGGGGCGAGCTCGCCCACCCTCGCAGCCGGGGTCACCGGAGAGGCGACCGCGCTAGGCTTCGTCCCGACCAGGTTCCGGGTTCTTGCCGTCGATGAGCGGTCCCGTACCTGGTCGTGGGTAGTCTGTATCGGGCCGATCGAGCTGCACCTCGACCACGACGTGGCCGCCGTGCCCCGAGGATCACGAGCTGGGCTCACGCTCACCGGACCAGCTCTGTTCGTTCTGCCCTATGAGCCGCTTGCCTCCTGGGCTCTCCACCGCCTCGTGCATGCTCGCGGGTGAGCTCGAGCCGGGTCGCCTTCGCGGCGGCCAGGGCCAGGTGTTTCAGGTGGGCGTCAATGCAGCGGTCGACGGTGCCGTACGCCGTGGCTGCGGCGCGCACGGTGGCGCGGTCCCATCCCGCCACCCGGCTCACCCCCGCGGCCAGCCCGTCCAGGCGCGCCGCCTCGCAGACGCCTGCGTCGTCGGGCACCACGACTCCCGCGCCCGGGGGCACCGCCTCGGCGATGCCCCCGCGCCCTAGCGCGACGACGGGCGTGCCGCACATGGCGGCCTCGAGGCAGACGAGGCCGAAGGGCTCATTCCAGTCGGGGGTGACGAGGGCGGCGCAGGCATGCCCCACGACCGAGGCCAGCGCGTCCCCGTCGAGATGTCCAGCGAGGCTGACCCCGTCGTGGGCGAGTGGCACCAGCGTTGTATCGACGTACGCGGCATCGCCCACCGGCCCGACGATGGTGAGCCGGCGACCCAGCCGGTGAGCGACCAGTGCGGCCCGGTGGGGGGCCTTTTCGGGAGTGAGACGACCCACCCAGACGAGATCACCGTCGTCACTACCCGGTCCCAGGGGCCAGCTCGAGGGATCGACCCCGTTGGTGACGACGGCGGCCGTCAGTGTCGTCCACTGCCGCGCGACCGCCTCCGACACCGCGATGTACGACGCCGTCGGCGCCGCCAGCGCCGCGCCGAGCTCCATCCAAGGGTAGGGCGGGGTGTGCAAAGTCGTCACCACGGGCGCCGGGATCGCCCGTGACAAGGACAAAGGGAGGTGATGAAGGCTGTGGTGGGCGACGGCGTCGATGTCGTGCCGCGTCGCGAGCTGCGCGCACGCCGCCGTGTAGGCGTGGTGGTCGGTGAGAAACCAGGGCTCGGGCATCTGCGCGTCGGCGAGGGCCGTCGCCGACATCGGTGGCAGGTCCCCGTACACGTACAGCTCGTCCGCGAGGTCCGCCGGGGTCCCCCGGGCCGCGAAGAGGGCGACGTGATGGCCGCGAGACCGGAACCCGCGCACGAGGTCGGCGGTGAGCCGTTCCTGGCCGCCGGCGTGGGGTCGAGACAAGGGATTGCGGTTCGTGGCGATGACGGCCAGGCGCATCAGCAGGCCTCCCCGCCGCCGGCTGCGCGCGTGACCCGCCACGTCTCGCCGTCGTAGGTCGCGAGCCCGAGGTCGGCGAAGGCGCTCAGCCAGCCCTCCATCGGCCACACGCCCCATCGGTCGTGAAAAAGGGCGGCGTTGCGCAGAATGCTCGCCAGGTGCTCCACGGGCGGGCTGCTGACCGGATGATGCTGGTGGTAGGCATGGGCCCCGCCGACCCAGGCCAGCTCGACACCGCGGGCGCGGGCGGTGAAGCCCAGATCGGTGTCCTCGCCGCCGTACCCGTCGTAGCCCTCGTGGAATCCGCCGAGGCGCTCCCAGGTCGCGGGTGTCACGGCGAACGACAGCGACCAGAAGAGGCGATGGTCACCGCCGCGCACGAGTTCCCCGGATGGGGGAACGGGCCGCGCCGCGTGCGGCGACGTGAAGGCGGGCAGGTCCTCCGGGTCCGGTGCGCCCGCGTCGGCCGGCAGATAGGTGACCGGCCCGCACAGCAGCGCAGGCACGTCGCCGAGCATGTTCGCCCCGGCGGCGTACGCCGTGAGCAGCGTCGGACCCGGCAGGCAGTCGACATCGAGGAGCACGATCAGATCGGCACCCCGTTCCAGCGCGGCCGCGATGCCGGCGTTGCGCGCGCGGGCCAACGGCAACCCCCCGTCGCGGCCCCGCCGAACGGACACGATGTGCGTCGCCGTAGACGGCATGTCGCCCGCGAGGCGCGCAACGCCCGGATCGTCCATCGCGACGAGAACGCGTACATCGGGCCCGTTATCCAGGGCGGCGAGGTGACGCTCCTGGGCGCGCAGTTGCGCGCCCCGTCCCGCGACCGGGGTCACGACGGCGATGCGGCTCATGCGTGCTCCCGCACCATCTCGACGATGACGTCCGCCGCGCGCGAGGCGGCTCCGGTCGTTTCCCAGGCCTCCCACCGCGGCGCCAGCGACGTGGCCGCCGACAACAGGGCCGGCCACTGCGCCGCGGCGGGCCATTTGTCGCGCACGACGGCGAGGCCGTGACGTCGCAGCACCCGGGCCGTGGCCGCCTGCTCCCCGTACGGTCTGTCCTGCGGAATGACGATGGCAGAGCGCCCGACGGGGGTCCCAGGGAGCGTCGTTGACCCGGCGGCGGCGAGGTCGGCCACCGACCCCTGACCAGCGCCCGTGACGACGACCTCTGCGGCGTGCAGCAGCGGCCAAGGGTCCGCGACCCAATCGTCCGCGTCGATGACCCGCCACGACCAGTCCGGCGTGGCGGCACGGGCCGCCTCGACGTCGGCGGCGCCGTGGTCGGAGCCCCCGACTCCGCCGATCACCAGGACGGTGCGGGAGCCGGCCCGGTCCACGAAGGCCTCTGCCGGGGCCCCACGTCCGTCGTACCGGCTGATGCCGCCGACATAGTGCACGCGCGCGGCGTACGGCTGGAGCCAGGCGGACCGCTCCAGCGTGCCGGGCCACGGCGCGATGATGCGGTCCGCGGCGCGGTAACCGATGCGGTGCGGTGTGTCGTCGCGAACACCAGGCATCGCCATGACCACCGTCCGCACCCCTTGAACGCGTAGCCACATCGTCACCTCGACCGACACGTCAACGACGGCTGCGGCAGGGCCCGCCTCGGCCACCCACGACGCGATGCGCGCGAGACGTCGGCGATGACCGGGGTTGTCGGTGGGGGCGTAGTGGAGGAGGCCGTGAGCATCGACATCCCGGAAACCACCCGCGTCGTCACGGGGCAGCTCGACCCAGGGGGCCCAACCCTCGTCGGGCAGGGACGACAGAACCGTGACCCCGATTCCGCGGCTCGACAACTCGCGGCAGACCGCCCGCGCCCGGTGCACGTGCCCGCGGCCGTGGTGATGGACATACCAGCCGAGCGTGATCATCGACGCCCCGCGGATAGCACGTCGGCGTAGACCCGGGCGTGCAGCGCCCGTACCTCGTGGAGCTGTGCTCGTCGCCGTCGCATTCGGCAGCCTGACGCGCCCCAGGGGACGCCACCTGCTCGGGCGGCAAGGAGAGCGGGCAAGCCCAGGTCACCGGGGTCATCGGGATCGAACACGGACAGGAAGAGCGGGTCGTCGTGCTGCTCCGCGATGTACCCCACGCGGGGGGTCAGGACGGACGCGCCGAGATCCCAGGCGTGCTCGATCCAGCCCGAGTGGGTGCCGTGGACGTACGGCAGGACCAGAACGTCCACATCGCTGAGCCAGTCGTTCAGCGCCGAGTCGGGCAAGCGGGGGCGGTAGACAAGGCGGTGGCGGGCGCGCAATGTCGCCGCCACCGTCTCCACGATGTGGCGGCGGCGGGCGTCGTTGCCCAGTCGCTCGGGCCGCATCGCGTCCGTCGCGCTCGCCTCGATGACGGCGCCGCACGCATCGGCAGCAGCCACGAGGGGGGCGAGCCACCGGGTCGGGTCGGTTCCTGCCCGGATCGCGCCGAGCGGGAGCCCCAGCCGAGGCGATCCGGCGGAGTGGGCGCTGCGCAGAACGTCCGAGCGGGCAATCTCGGCGTCCTCGACGAGCTGGGGGTGCGGGACGATGGTGGGATCGACCCCCCAGCGGCGCGCGATCTCGAGCGCGGCGCCGCTGGTCAGGGTGAGGACGGCGGCTGCCGCCGGTACGAGCACATCAAGGCTCGACGTATGCCCGGATTGCTCGACCAGGTGTGGGTTCTCCAGGTCGTGAACGGTGAGTACGAGCGGTTTGCCCACGCTGTCGAGGGTCGTCGTCCAGTCCCGGAGCTGTCGCGGGGTGCGGCCTTCGAAACCGAAGTGGACATGGACCAGGTCGAAGTCGTCGGAGTGTTTAGCGATCCAGTCGGGCTCCAGAGCGCGCGGCGGCCACCATACGGCGGGGTCTGGGGGCGCGGGGACCGGGAGGGGGTCCGGTAGGCGGACGACCTCTCCGCGGATGCCGGGCATGTCGGGCACGATGCGTGCGACGTACCGGTGTGCGCTGGGCACCGCAACGATCCGCATCCGTGCTCCTAGCAGCCGCCTGGCGCGCAGCTCTCTGTTCGGCCCCGCTAGCGTGAACGGGTGGGCCCCACCTCAGCACCCGGACGCTCGACTGTAACGGATGGCGGCACCGCCCATTACGGGACCTTCTACGGCGTCGTTACGTTGCGAAGCGGTGGGCGACCGGTCCTGGTGGTCGACGGCAACTGTCAAGCCGAGTCGCTGCGCGCGTTGCTCGACGATGAACAGGCGCACGCCGTTCGCAGCCCCCCGGTGTTCGAGCTCACGCACGCCAATCTCCCCCATCTCGCGCGGCTGCTCGCACAGACATCGCTGCTGGTGAGTCACCCGATCGTCGCGGATTACCGGGGGCGGCCGATCGGCACCCATCTGGTGACAGCGCTGTTACCGCGCGAGGCGCGGGTCGCACTTTTCCCCTCCCTGCGCCGCTCCGGGTTGTCTCCGACGCATGGCATCGTGCGGGTGGCTGGCGAGCGGACCGGCCGACTGTGCCGCACTACGAACCTGCGTGCCGTGCTCGACGTCGCCGCGGGTCACCGGGAGCGTCCACTCACTGTCCGGGCCGTGCGCGCCGTCGCGGACCTCAGCCTCGACGAACTCCGCCAGCGTGAGGAGGCGTACGGCACCATGCTCGAGTCCGACCTCATCTCCTCCGCGGGGGTTGACGCCGCGCACACGCTCAACCACCCGGGCAATTCCGTGCTCATCGGCGTGGCGCGCCGGGTACAGGCGTCGCTCGGGCTGTCGCCGACCGCCGCGGAACCCGGCCGGGTCCTCCTCGGCGAGCTGTTCGCGCCCCTCACCGGCGTCGTTCTCAATACCCTCGCCCTCGACGGGGTACCACGACCAAGCTGGACGGTGCGGGGTGAGCCCCATGACGACGCCGAGGTCTTGCGCATCCAGCATGCCTGGCTCGCCGAAAGACCACGTCCTTGCCGCCGCCCTCCGGCGACACGCATCGACCCTGGAGGCTTTGGAATGGAGCTAAACATCCGTGGTCCAGCCGTGACCTCGAGGCCGCAGACCCCGTTCGATGACGGGCGGGATCGGGTGCTGCTCATCGTCGGTGATCGGGCGCACGGCGTCACGCGGCTCGCACGCGACCTGGCGCGCCAGCCGGCCCTCTCCGGCTGGGACCGGCTCGAGGTCCTCGACGGGGTCCACGCAGACTGGGCGCAGGTCGGACGACGGCTGCGCGGGCGCCCGGCCCACCTGCACGTGACCGACCGGCTGCTCGGTGACAACGTCCAGCACGCGGTCGAGCGGTTCGCCCAGCTCGCTGCCGTCGCGCCGGTCAGCATCACCCTGCATGATCTGCCGCAGCCCTCGGATGGGAACGGGGTTTACGCGCGGCGCACCGCGGGGTACGCGGCCATGGCGGCAGCCGCCCGCGCCGTCGTAGTCAACAGCGAGCACGAGCGTGCGCTGTGGGACGAGGCGCTCGCCGCGTGGCCTGGCGCGGCGGCGGCCGGCACTCCTGCCCCCGACTCTCTCCAGGTCGTGCCGTTGCCGCTCGAGCCGCCGAATGCGCCCGTGCCGCTCGCGGAACCGCCTCGGCTGGAGGTCGCCGTCCTGGGATTCCTCTACCCGGGCAAGGGACACGCCGAGGCGCTCAAGGCCGTGGAGCAACTGCCGCCGGAGGTCGGCTTCGCCGCGCTCGGTGGTCCCTCCCCGGGGCACGAGGACATCGCGGAGTCGCTCCTCGCGCGTGCGGCGACCCTAACCCGGTCGGTGCGGGTCACCGGCTATCTCGACGACGCCGCCCTGCGGTCGGAGCTCGGCGCCGTCGCCGTGCCGGTCGCCGCCCATCGCCACATCTCGGCCTCAGGCTCGATCGGCGCGTGGCTGGCCGCAGGTCGGCGCCCGATCGTCCCCGCGGGGCGGTACGTCGACGAGCTCGAGGATCGATGCCCGGGCGCGCTGTGGCGGTACGTCGACGAGCCGGGTGCTCTCGCTGAGGCGTGCCGCGCCGCGCTCGAGCACCCCCAGGACACGTGGTTGGCCGCGGACGTTGCGCTTGGCCCTGACACGGCCGAGGTCGCCCGGCGCTACGCCGCCCTCCTCCGCGGGGTGCCGTCGTGACCCGGATCGCCGTCGTCATCCCCTGGTATGACGACCAGCCGGGTCTGGACCGCGTGCTCGCCGGACTCGACGGGCAGACCGTGCCTGCGCGCGACGTCGAGATCGTCGTCGCCGACGATGGCTCGCCGAAGCCCCCGTCGCTCGGCGGTCGTGCCCACGCGATCAGCACGGCGTACCAGGAGGACAGGGGTTTTCGCGCCGCGGCCGCCCGCGACCTCGGCGTGCGGCGGACGTCGGCCCCCTTGCTCGCTTTTCTCGATGCAGACACAGTCCCCGAGCCGGGCTACCTGCAGACGCTGATCGAGTCCCTGTCCGAGCCAAGTCCCGTTGGCATCGTCGCCGTGGGGCGTCGCCGTCACGCGGACCTGGCCGGTTGCACCGCCGCGGACGTGACCCGGTGGCTGGCCGGAGACAGCCCGGCTCCGCCGGAATTGCCAGAGCCGGCGTGGCTGCGGCGGGCCTACGCCGACTCGGACGACCTTCGTCGCTGCGACGACCGCTCGTACCGTTTCGTGATCAGCGCCGTGCTGGCCCTGCCGCGGGAGCTGTACGAACGAGCCGGCGGGTTTGATGCCGGGTTCGTCGGCTACGGCGGCGAGGACTGGGACCTGGCGCACCGCTGCTGGCTCGCGGGGGCCGACCTGCGACACGTACCCACCGCCGTCGCCTGGCACGACGGACCTGACTTCGCGGGGCGTGCCGAGCACCCGGACGCCGCCCGTGACGTCAAGGACGCCGAGACGCTGCAGCTCGCGCACGTCCTCACCGACCCACACGCCCGTGGCGCGGGCCTGCTGTGGCGCTTTCCGCACACGGCCGTCGTGCTGCGAGGCGCGCCCTGCGCCGGAGCACTCGCGGCGACGGCGTCCTCGATCCTTGCCAGCACCATCCTGCCCGCCGCCGACGCTCAGCTATGGTGCCCCGGTCTGCCGGAGCTGCCCGACCAGCTCGAGGGAGATCCGCGCCTGCACGCCGGACACGTCCCCCGCGAGGTGCTGCGGCGCGCCCGGCTCGTCGTCGAGCTCCCGGCACCCGTCATCCTCACCCGCGGCTGGGCCGGGATCGTCGAGGCCGCCGTCGACGCGGGCGCCGGCCACCCCGGGTCATCCCCCGCCAGTTGGGCGGCGTACGACGTGGCGACGCCGGCCGGACTGGTTCGGGTGCGGCCCACGCGCTGGACCGCGCGCGGTGGCGGTCCTGTGACGAGCGTGACCGCCGCCGTTGCGCTGCCGCTCGACTCGACGATCTCCCTCGAAGCGCGCTGGGGTGGTTGGGCGTGACCGGGCCGGGGCTGCGCGCCAGCCCGTCCTCGTGTTGTTTCCCGCGGCCCGGGGAGGCGTCGACCTCAGCTCAGCAGGCGTGCGGCACGCGCGAGGTGGGCAGCCTGGCGGTCATGGTCGAAGCTGTCCCACAGCGCGGGGACACGGCGGGAGCGATGGTTGGCCTCGAACACCTCTCGGTGATCGCGGACGAAGGCCCAGTAGAGGGCGTCCCAGTCGGCGCGCCATTCACCGGGCGGCAGGTCCGACATCTTCGTCAAATAGTTACTGCCACAGACGTACGGCTTAGTCGTCATGGCATCGCCGACGGCGTACTGACTCATGACGTACACGTTCGGCACCATCACCCAGTCGTACGCGTCGACGAACATCTCCATGAACCACGTGTAGACCTCCGTCGGGTCCACGCGGAGGAGATTCATCGCGTTGCCGAGAACCATGAGGCGCTCGATGTGGTGGGCATAACCGGTGTCGAGCACGCGCCGGATCACCAGGTCCACGGGCAACAGGCCGGTGTCGGCATTCCACCAGCCAGGGGTGAGCGAGCGGTCGTGCTCGAGCCGGTTCGACGTACGCATCGTGCGGGCGTAGAGGTGATACGTCGCGCGCATGTACTCCCGCCATCCAATGATCTGGCGGATGAACCCCTCGAGGGAGGCGAGCGGTACGTCGCGCTCGTCTGCCGCGTCGAGAACTGCGTCAACCACCTGTGAGGGGGTGAGGAGTCCGATGTTGAGCATCGGAGTCAGCAGCCCGTGGTTGATGAAGGGGTGCTCAGTCGAGATGGCGTCCTCGTACGGGCCGAAGTCGCTCAGACGCTGTTCGACGAACTCCTTAAGGTGGGCGCGCGCCTCGTCATGCGTGGTGGGCCACGCGAAGCGTCCGGGGTCGCCGGGCGCGTCCGGGAAGGCCGTGGCCACCCAGGCGATGGCGGAGGAAACGGCGGGCGAGTCGGCCGCGACGAAAGGCACCGCCGGAGGGAAATACCCACGGGGCAGCTTCTTGCGATTCTCGTCATCGAAAGACCAGCGGCCCCCAGCCGGCGATGACCGGCTCCCGGCACCCTCCACGAGCACCCCGAGCCGGCGTCGTTGCCACGTGTAGAAGTGCTGCATCCGTGCGGGATGTTCGGCGAACCATTCGGTGAATTGAGGGCGCGTGGTGAGAAAGCCGGGAGTCTCCAGCACATCCTCTGCTCGCAGGTGGTACCCCCCGGCGGACAACGCGCGGCTCGTGGCCCGAGCCAGCCAGTCGTCGTGGACGTCGAACACCTCGATTCGGCCAGGGCGCAGCCGGCGGACCAGCTCGGTGAGCCGATCATCGGTGGTGTCGTCGGCGCGAGACTCCACGACGTCGACGTCGTAACCGCAGGCGCGGACACGGTCGGCGAACCGGACCATCGACGCCCGGTGGAGAACGAGTTTGTGGGCGTGGAAGTCGTACTGACGAAAGAACAGGTCGTGTTCGACCAACACGAAGCGATTCTCCCGCGGCACGTTCAGGTGTGCCTCGAAGAGTTGATGCGGATAGACCAGCCGCCAGGGCCGCCCCGTCATGAAGTCGCCCCTGAGGGCAGGAACCTCACGTCGACGGGGCCGGCGAGCTTTGCACCAGCGTCGATGAGATCGGCGGTGCGCGTCGCGAACTGCCGGTGCAGGTCCTCGTCGGTCACGTCTACATCCTGCGCCACCACGGGGGTCGCGGCATCCGCGTCCGGCGCGCGTGAGGCGCGATGACGCCGACGTTGCCGAGGGGATTGACAGGCTCGCACCTCCCCATCGACCGAGCTCTGTTGTCTGCTGGCGGGTCGGCCGGGCGTTCAGGTGAGCGGGCCGTCGCCTCACGGCCGCTCGCCTGCCAATAGAAGGTCTCCTTTGGTGGCACGCTCAGGACTGCGACGCCGGTGTGGCGGTGCCGGTGAGCAGTTCGCGCAGCTGGGTCATCGCGTGGTCGGTGAGATGGTGTCGTTCACGGAGTTGGCTCATGCAGGCCAGGGCAGGGCCGAGACTGTGATACACGCCGATACTGAGCAGAGCCAGGCGCGTGAGATCGTCGGGGGTGCGGTGCGCCAGGGTGGTCAGGTCGATCGTGTAGAGCAGGTCGGCTTCGATGAGGTGACGGGTGCTGTGCTGCAGAGGATCGGCCCAGGGTGTGGGGGCCATGGGCCAGGTCCTCACGGAGACGAAGGCGTGGGGGAACAGTCCGGCGGCGCGCAGGTGGCTGTCGACGTCGGCGAAGGTGGGGGCCTGCTGGTAGAGCCTGGTGAAGGCGACCTCAACCTGAACTGCCAGGAGAGTGTGCAGTGTCTGCCTCGCGTGTTGCAGGATCATGGCCTCGCTGCCTTGGACGTCGAGCAGCAGCAGGTCAATGCGGTCCAGCAGGTCAGGGTACGCGTGGGTCAGGTCGTCGAGTCGTTGGGTGGCGACGGTGTTGCGATCGGTGACCGCGGCTAGTCGGGGAAAGTCGGTGAGGAGCGCAAGCTGGTGGGGGTCGGGCTCGAACAGGGATGAGAACCCGGCTGCGTGGCAGGTGCGCAATTGGTGAGTGAGGCCGTCGCCGACGGCGTGGGGGAGGTAGTAGTGGTGGGGTCCGGCTGTGGCCTGCAGCTGCGTCAGGGCTTCACGCTGGGGTTCGAAACCCACGACGCGGGCGAGGCCGGCCTCGGCCAGGGCGCTGTAGGGCGGGCTCGCGCCGTCAAGGGGGTGTGCTCCGACATGTACGATGGTGATGGGGGGTTGGCCTTGTGCGGTTGGACGACAGGCGAGCAGGTCCGCGACGATCAGAAGCTGGTCGCGGGACAGTTGCGGAATGAGGTGGGTGACGAGGGCGCGGTCTGGGTCGGGTGACATGGCCACAGGGTCCAGCCTGCCCGGTGTACCTCGACAATGCGCGCGAGACCGGGCGCGGCGTACGAGCAGAAGGTGGCCGAGAGCGCCAACACCGCCGTCGAGCAGTCAGGAGACTGGGCCGTCGACCGCAGGAAGGCGGTGTTCGCCAGCAGCCATTCAGTGTCTCAGGGTGCCCGAGGGCGGGTCGTCACGACATGAAGGCACTTGCGGGGCGAGGTTACTGCGCACCCTCGACTCGCCGACCGCCTGCGGGCTATGCAGGCACATCGTTAGTGGCGTGCTTCGGCGGCCTTCTTGATACCGTCCACGGCTTCCTCGACGCCCTGACTTGCGCCACTTTCTGTGATTTGGCGTGATCGGTCGGCGTTTGCGCTGGTCAGGGACGTGCGGGCGGGCGGGTTGACACACTAACGGGGGCGGTATTGTCAGCCTCGTGGCGTTCGTGCGGAAGGTGAAGACCGCCTCGGGCGCTACGGCGGTACAGATCGCGGAGCGGGTCGGCGGGCGCGACAAGGTGTTGGAGCACCTCGGGTCGGCGCACACCGACGCCGAGCTGACGGCCCTGTTGGCGACGGCGCGGGATCGGCTGCACCCGGGTCAGGGTGAGTTCGACCTGACCGCAGGACGGGTTCCCTCAGGTCATGCGGTGATCACCGGGAAGCGGCACGCGGTGTTGTGGCAGGCGTTGACCGACGCCTATCTGCGTCTGGGGTTCGACGTCCTCGACGACAGCGCCTTCCGGCAGCTGGTGCTCGCTCGGATCATCGAGCCGACGTCGAAGGTCGACTCGCTGCGTGTACTGGATGAGCTGGGGGTCGAGCACGCCTCACAGCGCACGATGGCCCGCACGTTGAAGCGGGCCGCGGCCGGGAAGTACCGCGACCAGGTCGCGGCGGCGTGCTTCGCCTACGCCGCCACCAGCGGCGACATCAGCCTGTGCCTGTACGACGTCACCACCTTGTACTTCGAGGCCGAGAAGGAGGACGGGCTGCGCAAGGTCGGGTACTCCAAGGAACGCCGGGTCGACCCCCAAGTCGTCATCGGGCTCCTGGTCGACCGGCACGGGTTCCCGTTGGAGATCGGCTGCTTCGAGGGCAACAAGGCCGAGACCGCCACCCCGATCCCGATCATCGAGGGCTTCCAGGACCGCCACGGCTTGGCCGACTTCGTCGTCGTCGCCGACGCCGTGAATCGCCCCGGGTCTCGTGGAGGGTCTGATTCCCCGAGAGGATGATGACCATGCCGGCACCGAGGAGGTATCCGCAGGAGCTTCGTGAGCGTGCGATGCGGCTTGTTGCTGAGGCCCGCAAGGAGGACCCGGAGCTGTCGTTGAACGCGGCGGTGATCCGGATCGGGCAGCGGACCGGCGTGAATGCCGACACGCTGCGGGGCTGGTGCAAGCAGGCCGCGATCGACGCGGGCGAGCGGCCCGGGACCACGACGAGCGACGCGGCGCGGATCAAGGCGCTGGAGGCCGAGGTGCGCGAGCTGAAACGCGCGAACGAGATCCTGCTGGCGGCCTCGTCGTTCTTCGCGCGGGAGCTCGACCCGCGACTGCCTTGGTAGTTCAGTTCATTGATGAGCATCGTGACCGGTTCGGGGTCGAGCCGATCTGCCGCGTGCTGTGCGAGCACGGGATCAAGATCGCCCCGTCGGGTTACTACGCCTTTAAGTCCCGTCCGGCCTGCGCTCGCTCGCTCTCTGATGCGTGGTTGAGCACCCAGATCGAGCGGGTGTTCTGGGACCGCAACCTGGGACGCGGGATCAGCGGAGCCCGCAAGGTGTGGCATCTGCTGCGCGGCGTGCGTCGAGGCCGGAAGGTCACGACGACCCGCCCGTCTTCTAGCGATACCCGGGCCCCGGACCATGTGCAGCGGTGTTTTCGCGCTCAACGCCCCAACCAGCTGTGGGTCGTGGACTTCACGTAATGGGGCTGTCGGGCCGACGGCCCGACAGCCCAAAGGAGACCGGCGGGGTTCACTGAGATTTGACCGATCCAGC
>JBDIAM010000069.1:0-12784 GCA_039812445.1 Piscicoccus intestinalis
CCACCCCGACCCCTGCCCGCCGGAGCTGACCCATGACGCCTGCCGAGCCCGACTCCCGCGTGCCCGCGTGGCGTCGCCGGCCGCGACTGCTGCTGGCGGTGGCCGTGAGTCTGCTCGTCGTGGTGCTCGTCGTGGCGGGCGTCCTGTGGACGGGGCTGCGCCGGTCCGAACCGCCGCCGGTGGGGCCGGGGCACCGTCTCGTGTTCGAGGACGATTTCGACGGTGACCGGCTCGACTCGACCAAGTGGACGGACCGCCGCGGCGTCGCCCCGCACACCTACGGCTCCCCGTTCAATCCGCAGCTGGAGGACACCCTCTTCGAACCCGAACAGGTCGGCGTCGAGGACGGGGCGTTGCGGCTGTCCGCGACCCCGCGCCGGGTGCAGGACGAACTCGGTGGTGCGACCTACGGATTCGTCTCCGGTGTCGTGCACACCGGCGCGCACTTCGCGTACACGTACGGGTACGCCGAGGCCCGAATCCTCGTGCCCGACGACGCCGGCTACTGGCCCGCGTTCTGGATGCTGCCGACGCCCGTGGACGACCAGTGGCCCCCGGAGATCGACATCGCGGAGTTCTCCGCCGCGCTCGGCTCGACGACGAGGCCGACGTTCAATGTGCACTGGCGTGATGCCTACGGCGAACAGCGCCAGCTGGGCCCGACGCCGTACGGCGACCCGAACACCAGCTACGCCGGTTCCTGGCACACGTACGGGCTTTCCTGGGAACCGGGTCGCCTGCAGGTCTACCTCGACGGCCAACCGGGGCCGGTGTTCGCGGGGCAGGACGTGCCGGACCAGCCGATGTACCTCGTGCTGGGCATGGGCGTGGCTCGCGACGCGAACCCGGCGCCGGCCGCGATGACGGTCGACTACGTGCGGGTGTGGTCGGACACGACCTCCGGCTGACCGAGGCGGCCTCAGGCGCGGCGCAGCTCCGCGTCGATGCGGCCGGTGATCTCGTCGGCGTCGTCGGCGAACTTGCGGGCGAACAGCGCGGGTGAGTCGGTGCGCCGCGCGGCCTGGGCGATCCGGTCGAAATCCGCGGGGCCGAGCCACGGTGGGTTCTTCTTGGGGATGACCCCCCAGTCGATGAAGAAGGCGGGTGCCGAGCCCGCGACCTCGTTCTCCCAGCCGGGTGAGACGGCGGGACTGGTGAGCACGGTCGGCACGAGCACCTCGTCCGGTGCCCAGGCCCGGCGGAAGAACCGTTCGATCTCGGGGCGCGCGTCGAGCACCGCCAGCAGCCGCTCGGCGTGGCCCCGGGCGAGAATCTTCGACGGCGACCCGCCGGCCGGTCGCAGCCCGGCGGGGACGCGACGCGGAATCGGCAGCAGCAGCCGGTGCCGCCGCCACGGCCAGTTGCGGAAGTAGAAGCGGTCGTACCCGGCCAGCGGCGGCCAGCGCCGCTGCGGGAGACGGAAGAACTCGACGAACGAGCGCCCGGCGCGGGCGGCCAGCGCCGCCTCGATGTGACGCGTGCTCGCCAGCGGATAGTCGGCGCCGGACAGCAGCGCGATGTGCGCCGCGTCGGTGTGCTCGAGCGCGGCGCGGTACCCCTGGAGCTCGGCCGCGAGCACGCCGTAGGTGGCCCAGCCGCAGCGCTGCCGGGGCAGCAGCCGGACCCGCTCGGGCAGATCGGCGGTCATCTGCTCGTACAGTGCCGCGGGGGTGTTGGCGTCGACGTGCAGGAAGACCGGCATGGGATCGATCGCGTCGATGAGCCGACGCAGCTGGCGCGGCTTGTCGTGCGCGATGACGACGGCCGCCGGGGTAGGCGTGGGTGCGTCGTTCATGTCTGTCTCAGCTCGCTTCCCGTCGGTGGTCATTCGGTCTCGAGCGGGAGGTCGGCAGCGCGCTGCCAGGCGCCCTGGCCGGCCGGGTTGGCGTAGACGACGGTGCCGTCGGCGGCTGTCGCGGCGGGCGCCCAGCCACGTGCCCGCAAGAGCGCCGCGAGCTCGTCGAGGCCACCCGGGGGGAGCGCGCCGTACTGCTCGGCGTAGACGTGCATCGGGCCGGCGATGACGACGTACACCGGCTCCTGGGCCATCTGCTGCCAGGCGCCCCGGGTGAGCCGGTCGACCGGTGTGGCACTGATGCCGTCGGGCGTGACGAGCTCGTTCTGCAGCGACCACACGGCCAGCCCGAGCGCGTCTCGCCGCGCCTGCGGCACGTAGTACCAGGTGACCTGGCGCGGGAAACCGACGGTGGGGGTGGCGATGAGCCCGTTCTCGCCCGCCGCGCGCTCCAGCCGCACCGCGAGGTCGACGTCGGCGCGCGGGAACAGCCCGGCGAACCACCCGCCGAGCGAGCCCTGCAGCGAGGCGAGCGTCAGCGCTCCCACCGCGAGCGCGGCGAGTGACGCCCGAGCGATCCCGGCCCGCAGCAGACCGGTCAGCGGGCCCGCGAGCACGAGCGCGCAGCCCAGCAGCGAGTACAGGTAGACGCGGTAGACCGCCTCACCCCCGTAGCCGGTGAGCAGCAGCAGCATCGGCGAGAACGCGATGATCGGCGCCACCAGCCCGGCCCGATCGCGGCGCAGCTGCGCGCCCGCCACGAGAGCGGTCGCCAACCACAGGACGATCGCCAACACGGTGACCGTGCGGCTCGTCAACGCCTGCCCGGCGCTGACGGGGGAGGTGATGTTGCCCGCGGTGTTGGACAGCAGGTTCAACGAGATCCCGGTGCTGTGCGCGAGCAGCGCCGACAGGTTCACCGCCACCATGACGCCCCAGATCGCCAGGAACGGCAGCAGGACCCAGGCCGGTCGCACCACCCGCAGGGCGATCAGCGCGACGAGCACCGCGAGCAGCCAGACCGGCGTCAACTGGTGCGCCCACGTGATGCCGGTGAACACGATCCCCGCGACCCACAGACTCCCGACTCGGTAGCGGTCGTCGCGGGAGGCGAGCCAGCAGGCGATGACGACGGCGCCGAGGAGGAACCCGAACGACTGGGGCGCGAGGTAGTCCTGCCCGACCCAGTCCGTCACCTCCACGAGCGCGGCGGCGAGCAGGGCGGTGCGCCGGCCCGACCCGGCGGCTCGTGCCAGCGCGTACACGACGACGACGAGCACGAGGTGGTGACCGATGATGTAGGCCGACGCGAGATCGAAGCGGCTGAGCCCGCTGACCTGCGTGACCCAGGCCGCGAAGGCCAGGGAGCCGGGCCAGTTGGAGTAGACGTCGACGTCGCGGGCCAGCGTGCCGCTGTGGGTGAACCAGTCCATGACGCCCAGATGCCGGTACGTCCACTGGTAGAGGGGGGCGTCGGTGGCCCCCAGGGTGTAGCCGCGGCGGGCAAGCACCAGCGCGACGAGGGCGACCCAGCCGACCAGACCCCCGCCGGCACCCTCACCGGCACCCCCACCGGCTCGAACTGCCGCCAGCACCCCGAGCAGGGCGAGCACCACCGCGACGACGAGCAACGGCGCCTGGGGCGCGAGACCGAAGGTGCTGTACGCCGCCGCGCGGGCCGAGGGCAGGGCGGCGATCCACGCGGCGGTGGCGGCCGCCGCCAGCACCAGCGGGAGGACGATCCCGGAGACGGGGCCGCCCCGTCGTTCGTCGGGGGCCTCGGATTCCGGGGCGGGGTACGGGTCGGAGTCGCGCTCGGAGTCGCGCTCGGAGTCACCGTCGGCGGTTCGACGGACTCTGGGGGCGTTCCCGCCGCGCAGCGTGAGCACGGCGCCGCCGACGGCGCCGAGGATCGTCAGGGTCCAGTGCGTGGCCGTCGGCGCGAGTGATGCTGCGGCCAGCTGGGCGGAGACGGCGAGGGAGACCAGCGAGACCCCGATCGCGGGCACCGCGACGACGGCGACGGGCCGAGGCACCGGCGGCAGCACGGCCAGGACGAGGGCGCCGGGGGCGAGCGCGACCAGCGCGAGGACGGCCACCGCGGCGGGCCCGGGCGGCAGCACGGCGGCCAGCAGTCCGGCGGCAGCCCCGGCGAGCGCGAGGAGGCCGAGTCGTCGACGCGATGGCCCGGGGGCCCACGACGGTGCGTCACCGGGGGTGGCGAACGGTGCGACGGCCGGCAGTCTCAGCGCGGCGATGACGTCCTCCCGAATGGTTGGGCGGTGGTGAGGCGATGATCCGGCCGCCATCGTAGGCGTCCACGGCGCTGCTCACATCTCTGTGCCAGATGCGAAATGCCTTAGCATGTGGCGTTGCTCGGGCTTTGGCCCCGATGCCCGACCAGCGGAAGGAACAGTGTGACGCCCCCACTCCTGGCGGCCGTCGACCCGGTCTCCGCCCCCGAATCTCGCGATCAGCGGCAACCCGCCGACACCCGATACGTCGTCTCGGCGACTCGGGCAGGAACCCGATGACCGCCCCCGGCGGCGGCGTTCCGGACGGCGTCGGCCCAGATGTGCCGGCGGGCTCGGCGGGCGGCCCGTCGGCCTCGGGGCCGGAGCCGAAGAGCACCCGAGGCGGGCAGGGCGACCTGTTCGGCCGCGGCATGCTGTACGTGCTCGTGTGGTCGAGCCAGACGGTCGTCGCCACCGTCGTCTCCCCGATCCTCGCGCGGCTGCTGGACCTGCCCGAGTTCGGCTCGCTGTCGGCCGCGATCGCGCTGTTCCAGCTGCTCAGCCTCCTGGCGGTGTTCGGGCTGGACAACGCGTTGGAGATCCAGCGCGTCGAGGACCGCGACGACGACACCAAGGCTCGCAGCCTGCTCGCCGCCGGCATCCTCTACGCGGCCCTGGTCACCCTGCTCGCCGCGCTGACGAGCCAGTGGTGGGCGCCGGCCCTCGGGTTCGGCTCAGGCGGTGGGATCGTGCTGGTCACGTTGCTGTGGACCGCTCCCGGCGCGGCCGTCATCATGGTCCAGTCGCTGCTGCAGGCCGAGGACCGGTTGGGGCCGTTCACGCTCGTCAGCCTGTTCTCCACCGTCGGCAGCCAGCTCTTCGGCATGGCGCTGCTGCTCGCCCTCGAGCGCTCCGCGATCGTGTACGCCTGGGGCGGCGTGATCGGTCAGGTGACGGCGTTCTGCCTGGGGCTCATCTGGACCCGGCCGCGGTGGCGCGGCGTCTGGGACCTGCCGCTGATCCGATCCGCGGTCGCCCTGGGCCTGCCGCTCGTGTTCGCGAGCCTCAGCCAGTTCATTCTCAGCGCCGGCGACCGGTTCATCATCCAGCGTTGGCTGGGGGAGTCGGAGACCGCCCGCTACCAGGTGGCGTTCACCGTCGGCAACGTCATGGCGCTCATCCTCACGTTTCTCAACCGCGCCTGGCTGCCCCGGTTGAAGAGCATCGAGGACGAGTCCGAACGCTGGCAGGTCATCGGGGTCTCCCGCGACGGCCTGTACTGGCTGTTGGGCCTGGCGGTGCTCGGGGTGACGGTGGCGTCGCCGACGCTGCTGCGGGTGTTCGCGCCGCCGAGTTACCGGCTCGAGCCGCTGACGATCGTCGTGTTCATCGTCGCGCTCGGTGCGATCCCCACGACCGCGGCGGGCGCGACCGGGCGGATGCTCGTGACGATGCGCACGTCGGCGCCGCTGGCGTGGGCGGCGTTCGCCGCCCTGGTCACCAAGCTCGTCGTGACGTTCGCGCTGCTCGGTCCGCTCGGGCTGGCCGGGGCCGCGCTCGGCACGCTCGTCGGGGTCGCCGTCCAGGCTCTCGTGCTGCGCTACGCGATCACCCGGCGCTACCGCTTCCAGCGCTCGTCGGCCTCCAGCCTCACGGTGCTCGCGATCTGCCTCACGCTCGCCGCGCTCTCGCTGCTGCTGCCGCAGACGACGGCGTGGAACCTCGGGCGGTTCGGCTTCGCCTGCCTGTGCCTGATCCCGTTCTTCCTCGCGCTGCGCGCCCTGCAGCAGGGGCGTGAGCCGCTGCGCCGCGCGCCCCGCGAGAAGGCCTGACGCGCAGGCCGACCCAGCGCCGACTTACCGCCGGCGCAGCGCGCGGATGCGGTCGTCGGCGGCTCGGCGCGCGGAGTCCACCAGCGGCCGCGCACGCCGCACCGCGGGACGCAGCCGCGACCGCAGGTAGGCGGGCGGGCCCGACAGCGTCGCGCGGTGCTCGACGCGCAGCACGTCGACCCCCACCGGCGGGGGCGGGGTGTCGGTCGACATCGGATCGCGGTAGTCGGCCAGCGGCTTGAGGTTCAGCGACCCGCGACGGGCCACCGCCCACAGCCCCCGGCCGAGGTTGGCCGGAGACAGCAGGGTCTTCGTCGCCCAGGCGGAAAAACCCCGCCCGTAGCCGACGGCCTGGGAGACGAGGGCGTCGTCGGTGTCGCGGTGCCGGTGCCAGACGATGGCGCTCGGTTCGTACACCAGCGTGTGCCCGGCGAGGATCACGCGGAAGAAGAAGTCGATGTCCTCCCCGCCCTTGGTGTCGGTGCCGGCGCCGAGGTGCACGTCGAAGCCGCGCAGTGCCGCGATGACGTCGCGGCGGGCGGCGAAGTTCGCACCGGCCCCGTAGACCCCGACCTGGAAGGGGAACAGCGGCAGGTCGGCCGGCGGTTCGCTGAGCCGGAAGACCCGCGGGGCGAACACCCGGTTCCAGCCGATCCGGCTGTCGAACCAGGCCTGCGCGGGAGTGCGCAGTTCGCCGGTCGGAACGAAACCGCTGACGCAGGCGCACCGCGGGCCGCCGCGGGCGATGCCCCGCGCCAGGGCGCGCAGCCAGCCGGGGTCGGTGCGCACGTCGTCGTCGGTGAACACGACCCACGGCGCGGTGGCGGCGGCCACCCCGGTGTTGCGAGCCACCGACAGGCCCGGCACCGGCTCCGTGACGAGCCGCACCCGCGGGTGGTCGAGTTCGGCGACGACCCGCGCGGTCGCGTCGGTGGCCGGGGCGTTGTCGACGACGATCACCTCGAAGTCCGGGTACTCCTGAGCCAGCACGCTGCCCAGTGCGACGCGAAGGGCCTCGGGCCGGTCCCGGGTGCACAGCACGACACTCAGCGCCGGGGTCGGGGCCTGCTCGACGTCGTCGCCGACCGGGTCGGGCGGGGCCGCTGCGATCGCCGCGTCGACCGCCCGGTCGAGATCCTCGCGGCGCACCGCACCGTCGCGCACGTCGACGGTGGCCATGCCGTACAGCCGGGTCGCACCCCGCACGAGGAGCCGGGCCCGCGAGTAACCCTGCGCGTGCGGCAGCGCTGTGTCGCCGCCGGTGTCGGCCGCCGGCTCCGTCGCCGCGGCGTCGGGTTCGACGACGACCGAACCGATCCACGTGGCCCCGGGCCAGGTGGGAGCCGGGGCGTCGGGGAACGGGGGACCGCTGGGCTCGAGCGCAGGCATGACGCAGAGCCTGGCACGCTCCGAGCCGGGCGGCCAGGGCGGGGCGAGCGCCACCGGCCGGGCGCATTGCGCGAGACCCGGCGCTCACCGATCTTGCCGCTGAAGCGAATTCGAGTAAGGCTTGGCGTTCGACCGCCGCCGGACCGGACGGCGGGGGAGGAGCGCGCGTGACCACTGTGTCGGTCTGCATCCCGACCTACCAGGGTGAACGGCACCTGCCCGCGACGCTGGACTCGGTGCTGGCCCAGGAGGGCGTGGACCTCGAGGTCGTGGTCGTCGACAACGCGAGCACCGACGGCACGGCCGCCCTGCTGGCCTCGTACGACGACCCTCGCCTGCGCGTCGTGCGGCAGCCCCGCACGGTGCCGATGACCGAGAACTTCGCCGCCGCGGTGGCAGCCACCACCGGGGAGCACGTCAAGCTGTGCTGCGCCGACGACCTGCTGCTGCCCGGGGCGCTCGCCGCGCAGTCTGCGGCGCTGGCCGACTCGGCGCTCAGCCTGGTCGCATGCCGCCGGCTGTTCGTCGACGACGACGGCCGGCGGGTCGGGCCCGCCGGACTCCGCGGGTTCCTCGGCCGGCACGGCGGGCACGAGGTGGCGCGCCGGTTCGTGCGGTGGGGGATCAATCCGGTCGGCGAGCCCGCGGCCGTGATGTTCCGGCGCGCCGACTACGACGCGGTCGGCGGCTGGCTGCGCGACCTGGCCTACCCCTGCGATCTGGGCACCTGGCTGCGACTGCTGCAGCGTGGCGACCTCCTCGGCCAGCCCGAGCCGCTCGCGGCGTTCCGCCTCGGCCGAGCGGCGCATTCGCAGACGCACGAGGAGGCGAATTTCCGCGAGAACCGTGAGCTCATGCGCCGGGTGCTCGCCGATCCGGGTTACGGGCTGGGCCGGCTCGACGCGGCCGTCGCGAAGGTCGGCTACCCGCTGACGTGGTGGGCGTGGCGGCTGCGACGCAGGAACATGTTCGCCTCAGCCGCGACGCCACACACGCAGGTAGTCGACGAGCATCGCGCCGGGGGGCGGTGAATACCCCTTACGCACTCCCGAGCTGAGCACGACATACATCGGGTTGTCGGTCACCTCGGCGCCGGTGTAACTCGGCCCGGGCTTGCCGTCGAGAAATACCTGCAGCTTTCCCTTCTCCCACAGCAGGCCGTACGTGTGCCACGACCCGGCGTAGGTCTTTCCGTCTTGGCCGTACCATTTCCAATGGGCTTGCTGGTTCTTTCCGGTGGCGTCCTTGAAGTGGTAGTTGAAATGCGGTTTGTAGAGGCCGTCCGGGGTGTCGTCGGGAATGATTTCGGCGATGTCGATCTCCGGTGGCCAATCCTTGTCGACCGGCCGGGGCAGCATCCAGAAGGCGGGCCAGATGCCGGGCGTGTCCGGTACGAAGATGCGAGCCTCGACGAACCCGTGGGTGAACGCGAAGCCCTTGCCGGTGTGCGCGACGGACGCCGTGTGCGGGTACGTCGTGGTCGCCGGGCCGCTGGAGTTGTGCACCGTGTGCGGACTCCCGTCCCAGGCGAGGCGCAGATGCCCGTCGCGCACCGAGACCCGGGAGGGGTCGAAGGCGTGCGCGTCGAGCGCGGGGTTGTACGGGTGCCCGTACGTGTAGGGCTCGAGCCCGCGGTGCGGTGTCCAGACCTTGGTGTTCAGCGTGGTGCCCGTGAACTCGTCGGCGAACGCCAGCTTCCAGGAGCCGGTCACGCCCTGGGCCTGCGGTGCGGGCGCCGTCGGTCGCGCCGCGGCGGCGGGCTTGACGACGATGGCGGACACGACCGCACTGTTGACCTTGGCGGAAAAGCCCAGGTCGAGGCGGCCGTCGGAGACCGTGACCCGGAACGTGCGGTCGTAGGCGCGGTTCTTGCCCACGGCCTGATAGATGTCCACATCGGTGAGTACCCGCCTGCCCTCGGCGTCGACGGAGAAGATCCGCCGGCCGGCCTTGTCGAAATAGGCCTCCCGCATCTTAAGCGTGACGTCGTAGGTGCCGTTCTTGACGGTCTTGCGCCAGCCGTGCGCGAACACCCATTCCGGGCGGTACAGCGCATCGTCGCGGGTGCCCCGCACGTCGCCACCGGCGGGGATCTGCGCGTTGCTGAACCGGCCGCCGACGAAGCCCTCGCGCTTGGCGTAGACGGTGCCGTCCGCGGCCTTCGTGGCCTTCGGATTGACCGTCATGCGAAAGGTCTTCGGGGTGGTCGAGGCGGCCCGCGAGGTGTTGGCCGACGCCGTGGCGGGAGCGGTTTGCGTGCGAGCCTGGGCCGTCTGCGAATTGGCCGCGGAAACGCCAGGAATCGTGGCGAGGGTGGCGAGAGCCGCCGCTGCAGGGGCAATTGTTCGGGTGAACAAGGGGGGCATGAATGGCCTTCGGGGGGAGGGACCGGGACGGCCTACCCATCGACCCGAACCCCGCGGCCTGAAGCCCTTTAGATATACCCGCCGCTGACGGGCGCTTTACGCAGACTTTGCCGCGTTTGCAGTTTCACTCGCCCGCAACGAAATTGCCGTTGGTGGCGAATTCAGCACGCGAAGTGTGTGCAGCAGCCGGCCCGCGATCGCCCGGAGGTCGTGCTCAGCGGCCAGCGCCCGCCCCGCCGGAGTCAGATCCGGGGCCCGACCCGACAGCACCTCGTCGGCCACCTGCGCGAACTGCGCGGTCGTGTCGGCCTTGCGCACGGCGACCCCGTCGGGCAGCCAGTCGGCGTACACGTCGATGTCGCGCACGAGCACCGGCACGCCGGAGGCGATGGCCTCGAGCACGACGATGCCCTGGGTCTCCTCGTGCGACAGGAAGCAGAACAGGTCGGCGCCCGCGTAGGCGTCGCGCACGTGCGCCGGGCTCAGGTGCCCGAGCAGGTGCAGGTTGGGCGGCGGGTCGGTCAGCGCCGCGCGCACCCGCGGGTCCATCGCGGCGCGCGGCACCGTGCCGGCCCAGTAGAAGCGCACGTCCGGCATCGCGCGAGCCAGGTCGACGAACTCGACGACGCCCTTGCGCGGCATGAGGTGCCCCACGCTGAGGACCACCGGTTCGGTCTCCGACAGTCCGGCTCGCTCGCGGAACCGGGCGCGCGCCGCCGGACCCCCGCTGAAGAACTCGGTGTCGACCCCGTTGGTCAGCACGTCGATCGGTGCCCGCACGTAGCCCTCGATGAGCCGCTTGGAGTACGGAGTCGGGGTGACGACGACGTCGCCGACGGCGTAGACGAGCCGCAGCCAGCGCTCGAACAGCGGCGCCACGAGGCCGGAGCCGGCCCACGAGCCCTCGAAGTCCTGGCGCGTCGAGTGCGCGAACGCGACCACCGGGATGCCCAGCGCCCGGGCGAGCGCGCCGTACAGCACGCTGTCGGGGAAGACCGTGTTGAGCTGCACGACGTCCGGCCGCCCCCACGGAGCCACGAGTTCCGCGCCCGCGCTGCGCAGCATCGCCGCCTGGTGGCGCATCGCCGACCCGATCCCGCTGCGGCGCGCCAGGCGCCCCGCCCCCTCGTACAGGCACACCCGCGGCGCCGACCCGGCGGGTCGCCGGCTCACACGCCGAGCCACGGCAACCACCGTTGCAGCACCGCGATGACCCCGAAGCTGTACGCGAGGATCGACCACGGCTTGAGCAGCAGGATGATGAGCACGTACGTGCGCACCCGCATCTTCGTCAGCCCCGCGAGATAACACAGCAGGTCGTCGGGGGCCACGGGCAGCGCGATCGCCGCCGCGAAGTACGCGGTGAAGTGCGGGTGATCGAGCCAGCCCAGGTAACGCCGCACGCTGCGGCGATGGAACATCTCCTCGAGCAGCGGCCGCCCGACGTGCCGGGAGATCGCGAAGACAACGAACGAGCCCAGACACGTGCCCGCGTAACTGCTGATGCTGCCGACGACCGGGCCGAACAGGATCGGGGCCGCGATGACCGTGATGCCGCCCGGCAGCACCGGCACCACCGACTGGGAGGCCGACACGAGCGTGTACACCAGCGGCGCCCACACCCCGAAGTCGTCGAGGAAGGCACGCAGCCGCGGCACCGACGTGAGCACGCCGGTCCACACGCCGAGCGCGACGAGCGCCGCGCACGAGATCCACCCGAGGATCGTCAACCGCTTCGTCCACCGGGCGAAGCGGACCGCGACGTCGGTCTGCTCCGGTGTCGCGGCCCGCGGAGTCGCCGGCCCCTCCACCGTCATGCGCTGCGGCGTTCTGTGTCCGCCCAGCGGGCCGGCCGGACGCTGCCGGCCGTCCGGTGCCCTCGCGCGCGGGCGCCGAGCGCGCGGTCGTAGGCGCGGCGCATCGACTCCGCGAACACCGGCAGCCCGAAGCCGGAGGCGGTCTGCGCGGCCCCGCGCCCCCACCGCCGCCGCAGCTGCGGGTCGAGCAGGAGCCGGGACAGCGTGTCGGCGAAGTCGCCCGCTCCGCGGTACTGGTGACCGTTGTGCCCGTCGACGACGACGCCGTCGAACGACGGGTCGGCGCGGCACACGACCGGCAGGCCGGAGGCGAGCGCCTCGAGGTACGTCAGGCCCTGGGTCTCGCTGCGAGAGGAGGAGACGAAGACGTCGCCGAGCCGGTAGTAGGCCGGCACCCGCTCGGGCGGCACCGCCCCGACGAAGCGCACCCGGCCGGCCAGCCCGAGCCGGTGGACCTGGTCGCGCAGAGCCCCCGCGTGCGGGCCGTCTCCGACGACGACGAACTGCCAGGGCCGGTGCCGGATGCTCGCGAGCAGGTCGACGGTCTCCGTGAGGTTCTTCTCGACGGCCAACCGGCCGAGGCTGAGCACGACGGGCAGCCCCGGCTCGAGGCCCAGGGCCGCGCGCAGGGCGGCGGTGGTGGGGTCGTCGTGCGCGCCCGGGCCGAACCGGCCGAGGTCGACGCCGGTGGGCACGACGGTGATCGGGCGGCGCACGCCGTACCCGCGCAGCAGGCTCTGGATCTTCGCGGTCGGCGTGACGACGAGGTCGAGCCGGTTCATCGCGGCCCGCGTGAGGTTGGCGCTGATCGCCCGGCCGATGCCCGCGTGCGGGCAGAAGTAGTGCGTGTAGTCCTCGTACAGCGTGTGGTAGGTGTGCACGTGCGGCGCGCCGAGGTAGTCGGACAGGCGCCGCGCCCACCAGAACGCGACGAACTCGGTGTGCGTGTGCAGCACCTGCGGCCCCCAGCGCACGAGCTCGGTGAACAACCGCCGATCCACCGGCCGCCCGATGCGGGCCTGCGGGTAGACGATCCCGGCCGCCACCGACGGGAGCCGGTACACCTGCCCGTCGAACGTCGCGGGGCTCGAGTGGGCGACGGTGAGCACGCGCACGTCGTGCCCCGCGTCGAGCAGGGCGCGCTGCAGGTCGACGAGGGAGGTCACGACGCCGTTGATCGTCGGCCGGTAGCAGTCGCTGAGCAGCAGCACCCGCTTCGGGGCGAGCGTCGACTCGTGCGCGGGGACGGGCCAGGGCCGGTCCGCGCGCCGGTGGCGTCGATCGGCCGGCTGGGGCACCGGGGGCGCCGTGGGCACCTGAGGCGCCGGGGGCACCTGGGGCACCTGGGGCA
>JBDIAM010000070.1:0-12671 GCA_039812445.1 Piscicoccus intestinalis
GCGTTGTGGCCACTGCGTGGTGCTGAAGTGCGCGTACTCTACGGCTCGGGCTTTTGCTCAGGATGAGCCCTGACCCGCGTACCGCAGGAGGAGCCGTGAGCTTCGACCACACCGCCTCGCCCGCCCCGACCGGGCAGCTGACCCGCACCCAGCGGCTCGACCGGCTGCCGTTCACGCGGGCCCACGGCAAGCTGCTCGTCGGCTCGGGCATCGGCTGGGCCCTCGACGCCATGGACGTCGGGCTCATCTCGTTCGTCATGCTCGCGCTGGCGCACCAATGGCAGCTCGACGCTCCCACGCTCGGCTGGATCGGCGCGATCGGGTTCGTCGGCATGGCCCTCGGCGCGAGCCTGGGCGGGCTGCTCGCCGACCGCATCGGCCGCCGGCAGGTGTTCGCGGTCACCCTGCTCGTCTACGGCATCGCGACCGGCGCCTCGGCGCTCGTCGGCTCGGTCGCCGCGCTCATCGCGCTGCGCTTCGTCGTGGGCCTCGGTCTCGGCGCGGAGCTGCCGGTCGCCTCCACGCTGGTCAGCGAGTATTCGCCGCGGGCGATCCGGGGCCGCATGGTCGTCGCGCTCGAGGCGTTCTGGGCGGTCGGCTGGATCCTCGCCGCGCTGCTCGGCTACCTCGTCATCCCCGCCTCCGACAACGGCTGGCGTTGGGCGCTGGCCGTCGGCATCGTGCCGACCGTCTACGCGCTCGTCATCCGCTTCGGACTCCCGGAGTCGGTGCGCTTCCTCGAGGGCAAGGGTCGCCACGCCGAGGCGGAGGCGGCCGTGCGCCGCTTCGAAGCCTCGGCCGGCGTCCCGGCGCCGGAGCCGGCGGCGGGTGCGTCGCCCGCGGCGGGGGAGCGGGATGCGGCGCCGCCGTGGCTAGCGGGAACCGAACCGGCTCCGGCCGCGGTGTCGAAGACCACCGCGGCCGACCTGTTCTCCCCCGACTACCGGCGCCGCACGATCGCGCTGTGGACGGTGTGGTTCATGGTCAACCTCTCCTACTACGGCGCGTTCATCTGGCTGCCGAACCTCATTTCGGCGCAAGGCTTCTCGCTGGTGAAGTCGATGGAGTACACGCTGCTCATCACGCTGGCGCAGCTGCCCGGCTACGCGCTGGCGGCCTGGCTCATCGAGGTGTGGGGGCGGCGCGCGACGCTCGCCACCTTCCTGCTCGGCTCGGCGATCTCGGCAGGTGCCTTCGGGCTGGCGCAAGGGCCGACGTACATCGTCGTCGTCGGCATGTGCCTGTCGTTCTTCAACCTCGGGGCCTGGGGCGCGCTGTACGCCGTCTCGCCCGAGATCTACCCGACGACGATCCGCGGCACGGGCACCGGCGCCGCGGCGGCCTTCGGCCGCGTGGCCAGCATCATCGCGCCGATCTCCGTGCCCTACCTGCGCGACGCCGGCGGCCTGCCCCTGGTCTTCACCGTCTTCGGAGGCGCCTTCGTCATCGCCGCCCTCGCCGCCCTGGCCCTGCCCGAACTGAAGGACCGCACGCTGCAGGAGTAGGCGCGCTCGAGGGATTCGCCAAATCGACTACCGCGATCGGCTCTGCCGACGGGTGGCATCGCTCTGACCTGCGGCAACGCCGTGGAGGGCGGCGAAGCGATAGTCGAAACGGTGAAACCGCGGCGCCGCCCGGCCCGAGAACGACGATTCGCCGGCACAGATGCGGACACGACAACGGCCGCCCCGCCGGGCGAGTCACGGGTGACCCGCTGGGCAGGGCGGCCGCAGCCGCGCAGAGCCGTCGCACCGAGCGCGGGGCCTACAGCGCGGCGACGATGTCGTCCACGCGCTCCTTGGCGTCGCCGAAGAGCATGACGGTGTTGTCGCGGAAGAACAGCGGGTTCTGCACGCCGGCGTAGCCGGTGTTCATCGACCGCTTGAAGACGACGACCTCGCCGGCCTCCCACACGTGCAGCACGGGCATGCCGGCGATCGGGCTGCTCGGGTCCTCGGCCGCCGCCGGGTTGACGGTGTCGTTGGCGCCGATGACGAGCACGACGTCGGTCTCGTCGAAGTCGTCGTTGATCTCGTCCAGCTCGAGCACGATGTCGTAGGGCACCTTGGCCTCGGCGAGCAGCACGTTCATGTGCCCGGGCAGGCGGCCGGCCACCGGGTGGATGCCGAAGCGCACGTTGACGCCCTTCTCCCGCAGCTTCTGCACGAGGGTCGCGACGGGGTACTGCGCCTGCGCGACGGCCATGCCGTAACCGGGGGTGATGATGACGCTCTTGGCGTTCTTCAGGCTCTCGGCCACCTCGACGGCGCTGGTCTCGCGGTGCTCGCCGTAGTCCTTGGCCTCCCCGGTCACGGCGCCGTCGGAGCCGAAGCCACCGGCGATGACGTTGATGAACGAGCGGTTCATGCCCTTGCACATGATGTAGCTCAGGTAGGCACCGGAGGAGCCGACGAGCGCGCCGGTGACGATCAGCAGGTCGTTGCTCAGCATGAAACCCGCGGCGGCCGCGGCCCATCCGGAGTAGCTGTTGAGCATCGAGACGACGACCGGCATGTCGCCGCCGCCGATGGCCGCCACCAGGTGGGCACCCAGGGCCAGCGAGATGATCGTCATGATGAGCAGCGGCAGCGTGTGCTCGCTGTTGACGAACCAGATCATCAGCAGCAGCGAGACGACGATCGCGCCGAGGTTGATGAGGTTGTGCCGCGGCAGGTTCAGCGGGGCCGACTTCATCCGCGCGCTCAGCTTGAGGTAGGCGATGATCGAGCCGGTGAACGTCACCGCACCGATGAAGATCCCGACGAAGATCTCGCCGGCGTGCACGCTGACCATGCCGAGGCTCTCGAGCTCGGCGCGCCGCGCCGGCTGGTGGGCCTCGACGTAGGAGTTGAAGCCGACGAGCATGGCGGCCAGACCGACGAAGCTGTGCAGCATCGCGATGAGCTGCGGCATCTCGGTCATCTCGACCTTGAGGGCCCGCCAGATGCCGATCGAGGCACCGATGGCCATGGCGACGATGATCATCGCGAGGCCACCGACTCCGGCGGAGTCGGTGGCGATGAGGATCGTGGCGAAGATCGCCAGCGCCATGCCGGCGATGCCGAACGCGTTGCCGAGCTTGCCCGTCTCGTGCTTGGACAGCCCGGCGAGGGCGAGGATGAACAGCAGGGCCGCGACGATGTAGGCGGCCTGGACGAAGGTTTCGATCATCTGGACATCAGCCCTTCGTGAACATGGACAGCATGCGCTGGGTGACCGTGAAGCCACCGAAGACGTTGATGCTCGCGACGAGCGTCGCGATGAACGCGAACACGAGCACGAACGGGTGGCCGGATCCGAACTGCAGCATGCCGCCGACGATGATGATCGCCGAGACCGCGTTGGTCACCGACAGCAGCGGCGTGTGCAGCGCGTGGTGCACCGCGCCGATGACGTAGAACCCGATGACGACCGCGAGCATGAAGACCGTGAAGTGGCCCAGGAAGCTCGGCGGGCTCACCGAGGCGAGCGCGAGGAAGAGCACGGCGCCGATCGCCAGGCCGATGACCTTGGCGTTGCGCGACATCGGCTTCTTGGCCTCGACCGACGACGCCGGGTGCGCGGCCGTCGTGCTCGGAGCCGGGGCCGCCGACACCTGCACCGGAGGCGGTGGCCACAGGACCTCGCCGGAGTTCACCACGGTCATGCCGCGCTGCACGACGTCGTCCATGTCGAGCACGAGCTGACCGTCCTTCTCGGGGGTCAGCAGCGTCATGAGGTTGACGACGTTCGTGCCGTACAGCTGCGACGCCTGGGTGGGCAGCCGGCCGGCGAGGTCGGTGTAGCCGATGATCGTCACGCCGTTGTCGGTGACGATCTTCTCGCCGGCGACCGAGCCCGCGACGTTGCCGCCCTGGGCGGCGGCCATGTCGACGATGACGCTGCCCGGCTTCATGCTCGCGACCATCTCTTCGTCGATGATCCGCGGCGCGGGCCGCCCCGGGATGAGGGCCGTCGTGATGATGATGTCGACGTCCTTGCACTGCTCGCGGTACATCGCCGCGGCCTTCTCCTCGTAGTCCGCCGAGGTCTCCTTGGCGTACCCGTCGGAGGAGACCTCCGCCGCGTCGTCCTCGACCTTGAGGAAGTCGCCGCCCATCGACGCGACCTGCTCGGCGACCTCCGGTCGCGGGTCGGTCGCGCGAACGACGGCCCCGAGGCTGCCGGCGGCGCCGATCGCGGCGAGGCCGGCCACACCGGCTCCGACGACGAGCACCTTGGCCGGGGGCACCTTGCCGGCGGCCGTGACCTGGCCGGTGAAGAACCGGCCGAACTCGTGGGCGGCCTCGACGACGGCCCGGTACCCGGCGATGTTCGCCATCGAGGAGAGCACGTCCATCGACTGGGCCCGCGAGATGCGCGGCACGGCGTCCATGGCCAACGCCGTGATCGGTCGCTGCCCGAGCCGCTCGACGAGTTCGGGTCGCAGCCCGGGCTGCAGCAGCGAGATGAGCGTGCCGCCCTCCTTGAGGGCGTCGATCTCCTCGTCGTTGGGCGCCTCGATCTTCACGACGACGTCGGCGCCCCAGACGTCTTGTGTCGAGCCGATGCGGGCTCCTGCCGCCTCGTACGCGGTGTCCGGGATCGTCGATCGCTCGCCCGCGCCCGCCTCCACGACGACGTCGTAGCCGAGCTTGCGCAGCTTCTCGACCGTCGGTGGCGTCGCGGCGACGCGCGTCTCGCCGGGCCTGGTCTCTTGAGGTACGCCGATGAGCACGCCCTGCCTCCTTCGGTGCCGTCTGGTCTGCGGGCCCGCTACAGATCCTCGCCGACGGTGTGGATGACACCGACCCCTGGCCGGTGTGACGAGGCAAACGCAGGGCCCGCGAAGGCAACCTATCGCGTGGGGCGCGCCGGGCAGGCTCAGACGTGTATATAAGCTCCCGCGATCCGAACGGGGTGCGCCTGGGCTCCGGGGGTGGGCGGACCCGAGCGCCTGGCAGACTCTGATCTGCTCGAGAGTTGAACACCGTCCAAGGGTTCGACCACCGGTTTCGGCAGCGAAGGAACGTCATGCAGGCAGGGCAAGGCCCCGAAAGCGACCCCGGCGATGGGCGGAGCCGGGCACCCGGCCGCACGCGGCGCCTGACCGCGCGCGACCTGGCGCTCATCGCTGTGTTCGCGGCGCTCATCGTCGTGCTCGGCATGCCGGGGGCGCTGTTCGCCGGATCGCCCGTGCCGATCACGCTGCAGACCCTCGGCGTCATGCTCGCGGCGGCGCTGCTGGGCTGGAAGCGGGCGGCGCTCGTCATGCTCACGGTCATCGCGCTCGTCGCGGTCGGGCTGCCGGTGCTGGCCGGCGGGCGCGGCGGGCTCGGGGTGTTCGCCGGACCGACCGTCGGCTATCTGCTCGGCTGGGTGCCGGGCAGCATCGTCACCGGCTTGCTCGTCGAGCGGACGCGCCGGCTCACGCCGCTCGTGCTGTTCGCCGCGATCCTGCTCGGGGGAGTCGTCGTCATCCACGCCTGCGGCATTCCCGGGATGATGTGGCGCGCCCACCTCGACCTGCCCGCGGCGCTCGTCGCCGACGCCGTGTACCTGCCGGGTGATCTCGTCAAGGCCGTGCTCGCCACCGTCGTGGCCCTCGGCGTGCACCGCGCGAGCCCCGACCTGCTGCCGCGGCGCGCGTGAGGCGTCGGTGGGTCTCGCCGTGAGCGGCCGGCCCCGCGGCTCCCGGCTCGGGCCGGTGCTCGTGCAGGAGACCGACCCGCGGGCGCTGCTGGAGGCGGTGCTGCGCGCGCAGGAGTGCGGCCGCGCCGTCGTGGTGCTCGACGCCGGTTGGCCGCAGCCGCTGCGCAACGCCGCCCGCGAGCTGCTCGCCGCGTCGAACCTGCAGCCGGGTGGTGACGACCTCGTCGTGTTCACCTCCGGCAGCGGGGGCCGGCCCCGGGCGGTGCACCGCTCGTGGGAGTCGTGGCGGGCGAGCGTCGAGCCGCTGGCCCGGCTCCTGGAGTTGGCGGACGGCGACGTCACGTGGCTGCCCGGGCACCCGGCCGCGACGGCACCGCTGTACGCCGCGTGGCACGCGAGCGCGCTCGGGCTCGCCGTGCGCTTCGCCGGGGAACCGCACGCGGACGCCACCGTCGTGCACGCGCCCCCGACCCTCGTGCCGCGCGTGCTGGGTGCCCACGCGGCGGGCCAGCTGCCCAGGTTGCGGCTCGTCGTCACCGCCGGCGACCGGGTGCCGGCGTCGTTGGCGCGCCGGTGCGCCGACGCGGGGCTGCGGCTCGTCGCCTATTACGGCGCCGCCGAGCTGTCGTTCGTCGCGGTGCGCGACGACGATCGGCCCGGCTACCGAGCGTTCCCGGGCGTCGATCTCGACGTGCGCGACGGGCTGCTGTGGAGCCGGTCGCGCTACCAGGCGCACGGGTACCTCGACACCCCGGAGGGGACGGCGGCGCTGCGGCGGGCGCCGGGCGGCTGGGCGAGCGTTGGCGACGCCGCGCGGTGGGTGCCCCCGAGCGACGGGATCGACGCCGGCGGTCGCAGGGTCGAGATCCTCGGTCGCGCTGATCAGGCGATCACGGTCAGCGGCCACACCGTGCTCGCCGAGGACGTCGAACACGCCCTCGCCGGGCTGCCGGGCGTCGCTGAGCTGGTCGTCGTCGGGGTGCCCGACCGGGTGCACGGCGCCCGGATCGTCGCGCTGTGGGCGGGCGACCCGTCCGCGTCGTCGCCCGACGCCGCGTTGGCACGGGCCGCGGACGACCTGCCCGCGCCCGCCCGGCCGCGCTCGTGGCTGCGCGTCGACTCGCTGCCGCACACCTCGGCGGGCAAGCCCGACCGTGCCGCGGCGCGGGCCCTGGCGTCGACCCGTCTCCGGGAGGGGGCGTGAGCCGGCCCGCGGGCCTCGACCCGCGCACCCCCGTGGTCGTCGCCGCCGCGCGCAGCCCGATCGGCACCGCGGGGCACGCCCTTGCCGACGTGCCCGCCCACGACCTCGCCGCCCCGGTCCTCGCCGAGCTTGCCGCGCGGGTCACCGGGATGGCGGGCGCCGGCGAGCCCGAGATCGGGCACGTCGTGCTCGGCAACTGCCTGGGCCCGGGCGGCAACCTCGCCCGCGTCGCGGCCCTCGCCGCGCGGCTCGACGAGCGGATCCCCGCGGTGACCGTCGACCGGCAGTGCGGCAGCGGTCAGGAGGCGGTGCACGCCGGCGCTGCGATGATCGCGCTCGGGCAGGCCGACCTCGTGCTCGCCGGGGGAGTGGAGTCGGCGAGCACGGCGCCGTGGCGCATCGCCCGCCCGGGGCCGCCGGCGCCGCGGACCTGGTCGGAGGTGCGCGCCGATCCGCCCGACCCGTACGACCGGGCGCCGTTCGCGCCGCCGGGCCGGCCCGACCCCGACATGGGAGCGGCGGCTCAGGCCGTCGCCGACCGCTTCGGCATCGCGCGCAGCCGGCAGGACGCGTACGCGATCCGCTCCCACGAGCGCACACTGTTGTGTGCAGACCGGGTGGCCGCCGAGATCGTGCCCGTGCGCGGCATCGCCGCCGACGAGCGGCCGCGGCGGCTCGACGAGCGGGTGCTGGCCCGCCTCCCCGGGGCCTTCGCGCCCGGAGGCAGCGTGACCGCCGGCAACTCCTGCGGCATCAGCGACGGCGCCGCGGCCGTCGCGATCGTGCCGGAGTCGGTGCGCGCCCGCCTGGGGGTGCCCGGTCTGGCGATCCTCGGCTGGCAGGCCGGGGCCGGCGACCCGGCGCTGCCCGGCATCGCCCCAGTTCCGGTCGTGCGCGCGCTCACCGACCGGCTCGGCGTGCCGCCGCGGGCGGTCGCGGCGTTCGAGATCACCGAGGCGTTCGCCGCGCAGGTGCTCGCGTGCACCGACGCCCTCGGGCTCGACCCGTTCGGCGCCGACGCCGAGCGCGTCTGCGCGTGGGGCGGCGCGATCGCCCTCGGCCACCCCTGGGGTGCCTCCGGCGCGCTGCTCGTCGTGCGGCTGTTCTCCCGGCTCGTCACCGCCTCCGCCGAATCGGCCGCGGGTCCCTACGGACTCGCGACGTGCGCCATCGGAGGCGGTCAGGGGCTCGCCCTGCTGGCCCGTAGGGTCGGGCCGTGATCACGTTCGAGGGGGTGCACCACTCCTACGGGGAGCGGGTCGTGCTGCGCGGCATCGACCTGACGCTGAGCGAGCGGCGCGTCGGCATCGTCGGCGCGAACGGCTCGGGCAAGTCGACGCTGGCGCGCATGATCAACGGACTCATCAGCCCGAGCCGCGGGCGGGTCGGCGTCGACGGACTCGACGTCGCTCGGCAGGGGGCGGCGGTCCGGCGCCGGGTCGGGTTCGTCTTTCCCGACCCCGAGGCGCAGATCGTCATGCCGACCGTGGCCGAGGACGTCGACTTCTCGCTGCGACGCCACCGGCTCGACCGGGCCGAGCGGGCCGAGCGGGTGCGCGAGGCGCTGGCGCGCTTCGGGCTCGCCGACCACGCCGACCACCCCGCCCACCGGCTCTCCAGCGGGCAGAAGCAGCTGCTCGCGCTCGCGGCCGTGCTCGTCACGCAGCCGGCGGTGCTCGTCGCCGACGAACCGACGACGCTGCTGGACCGCCGCAACGCCCGCGAGATCACCCGCCTGCTCGCCGGGCTCGACCAGCAGGTCGTGCTCGTCACCCACCAGCTGGAGCTGCTCGCCGACTGGGACCGGGTGGTCGTCATCGACGCCGGCCGCGTGGCCGCCGACGGGCCGCCGCAGGAGTCGCTGGAGCACTACCGCCGGCTCATGGACGAGTCGTGATCGGCGTCTACGTCGCCGGTGACTCGGCGGTGCACCGGGCCCGACCCGGGGTCAAGCTCGCGGTGCTGCTCGCCGCGACCACCGCGCTGCTGCTCGCGGCGCGCTGGGAGGTCGTCACCGCGGGCGCGCTGATCGTCGTGGCGGTCGGGCTGTGGGCCGGGCTCGGGCTGCGCGGCCTGGGCCGGCTGGTGTGGCCGCTGCGCTGGATCGTGGTCGTGCTCACGCCCGTTCAAGCGTGGCTCGCCGGCTGGGAGCGGGCGTACGTCGTCGTCGGCGGACTCGTCGTCGCGGTGACCGCCGCGTCGCTCGTCTCCGCGACCACCCGCGTCGCGGACATGACCGACGCCATCGTGCGCATCGTCGCGCCGGCGCGGCGGATCGGCATCGACCCCGAGCGCGTCGGGCTCGTCATCGCCCTGGCGATCCGGTCGGTGCCGGTGCTGCTCGACGGCCTGCGGGTCGTGCGCGAGGCCCGCCAGGCCCGCGGCATGCGCCTGACCCCCGACACCCTGCTGACTCCGCTCGTCGTGCGCGCCGTGCGCCACGCCGACCGCGTCGGCGAGGCCCTCGCGGCCCGCGGCATCGACGACTGACCTTCTGACCGCCCCCAACATCCGTGAAAACTGCGTGTCGCGGTGAGAACTGCAGTCCGTGCCGCAGTTCCGACCATGACACGCAGTTTTCAGGGACGTCCGGGGGGCGCTTTTCGGAGGTGCCTTTTCCGGGACGTTCAGGGGCGTTGGCGGGGAGGTTTGCTCACGCAGCAGCCCGATTTCGCACGGGAGGAGGCTCTCGGGTATGGTCTTCCCTGCATGTCAGCGCGCCACTGCGCGGCTGGCTCGCCCCGATAGCTCAGTCGGCAGAGCGTCTCCATGGTAAGGAGAAGGTCTAGGGTTCGATTCCCTATCGGGGCTCAGGTCTGTCAGCACCTCCTTCGCGGCCCGGGCCGCGCCGGCGCAGGTGCCGCCAGGCCCGCGGCGGGGTAGCTCAGGTGGTTAGAGCACACGACTCATAATCGTGGTGTCGCGGGTTCGACTCCCGCCCTCGCTACCAGCGCTTTTCCGGTTCATCACCATGTCACGTACTCTGGTGAGTCGGTGTGCCCGACTCCGGGCGCCGCTGCACACGCCCGACCGCGCAGAAAGACAGGTAGTCCTGTGGCCAGCAAGACCAGTGAGGTCCGCCCCAAGATCACGCTTGCTTGCGTGGAGTGCAAGCACCGCAACTACATCACGAAGAAGAACCGCCGCAACGACCCCGACCGGCTCGAGCTGGCGAAGTTCTGCTCCAACTGCGGCAAGCACACCGCGCACCGCGAGACCCGCTGACGCGCGCCGCCCGGAGCCGGTCCGCCGGCTCCCCGGGTGCGAAAGCTCTGCGGGCCCGCACCAGTTCGTCGTAGACCGCCACGGCCGTCGCCCTTGAGGGTGGCGGCCGTTGCCGCGCCCTAAGGTAGTCGCCATGCCAGTCAACGCCTCCTTCGAGGGCCGCACCTACCCACCGGGGGCGCCCTACCAGGTGGGCCGGGAGCACATCCGCGACTTCGCGCAGGTGCTCGGCGCCCACAGCCCGCTGCACCACGACGTCGACGCAGCCCGGGCCGCCGGGCACCGCGACGTCATCGCGCCCCCGACCTTCGCGGTCGTGCTCGCGCAGCGGGTCGAGGCCCAGTTCATCGCCGACCCGCAGGCTCAGATCGACTTCACCCGCGTCGTGCACGGCGAGGAGAAGTTCACCCACCACGCGCCGCTGACCGCCGGCGACGAGGTCGTCGGCACCCTGCACGTCGATCGCGTGCGCGAGGTCGCCGGCAACGCGATGGTCACCACCCGCGTCGAGCTCGCGACCACCGACGGGCAGCCGCGCACCACCGTCACCTCCAGCCTCGTCGTGCGGGGGGCCGACTCGTGAGCACCCCCAGCACCGACCTGAGCACCGTCTCCGTCGGCGACACCCTGTCACCGCTGGAGATCACCGTCGACCGCGCGCGCCTCGTGCACTACGCCGGCGCCAGCGGCGACCGCAACCCGATCCACTGGGACGAGCGCTTCGCCACCGGAGTCGGGCTGCCCGATGTCATCGCCCACGGCATGTTCACGATGGGCGCCGCGATCGAGTGCGTCAGCGCCTGGTGCGGCGACCCCGCCCGCATCCTCGAGTACGGCACGAAGTTCGTCGGCATGGTCGTCGTGCCGCACGACACAGGCGCCACCGTGCAGGTCACCGGCACCGTCAAGAAGGTCGACGCTCAGGCGGGCCGCGCCACCGTCGAGCTCGCCGTCACCAGCGGCGGCGCGAAGGTGCTCGGCCGCGCGCTCGCCGTCGTCTCGACGGCCCCCGCACAGGCCCCCGTACCGGCCGCCGCCGCACAGGCCGCCGCCGCCGACGCCACCCCCGCCTCGTGAGCGACCACCCGCGGCTGGCGGACCTGACGACGATGCGCGTCGGGGGTCCCGCGCGCCGGTTCGTCACCGCCTCCGACGCCGACGAGATCGTGCGGGCCGTGCGGGCGGCCGACGAGGCGGGCGAGCCGCTGCTCGTGCTCTCCGGCGGCTCCAACCTGCTCGTCGCCGACGCCGGCTTCGAGGGCACGGTCGTGCGGATCGCCTCGCGCGGCATCGACGTCGAATCCGCCGACTACTGCTCCGGCGCGACCGTGCGCATCGCCGCCGGTGAGGTGTGGGACGACGTCGTCGCCCACGCGGTCGACCGCGGCTGGGCGGGCATCGAGGCGCTGTCGGGCATCCCCGGGCTCGTCGGCGCGACGCCCGTGCAGAACGTCGGCGCCTACGGACAGGACGTCTCGCAGACGATCGCGCGGGTGCGGGTCTGGGACCGCGACGCCTCCGCGATCCGCACGTTCACCGCCTCCGAATGCGAGTTCTCCTACCGCCACTCGCGATTCAAGGGCGCGATGGACGGGGCCAGCCCCCGCTACGTCGTGCTCGAGGTGCTCTTCCAACTCGAGATCGCCGACCTGTCCACGCCGATCGCGTACGCCGACCTCGCCCGCGGGCTCGGCGTCGAGCTCGGTGCCCGCGTGCCGCTGGCCGACGCCCGCCAGGCTGTATTGGAACAACGACACAAGCGCGGCATGGTGCTCGACGCCGCCGACCACGACACGTGGAGCTGCGGGTCGTTCTTCACCAACCCGATCCTGTCGACCGCGCAGTTCGAGCAGCTGCGCGAGCGGGTCGCGGCGCGCCTGGGGCCGGACGTCGCCCCGCCCGGCTTCCCGGGCGCCGACGACACCGTGAAGTCGAGCGCCGCCTGGCTCATCGACCGGGCCGGGTTCGGCAAGGGTTACGGCATGCCCGGGCCCGCGGCGCTGTCGACCAAGCACACACTCGCGCTGACCAACCGCGGCGACGCGAGCGCCGACGACCTGCTCGCGCTCGCGAGGCACGTGCGCGACGGCGTGCAGGAGGCCTTCGGCGTGCGGCTGGTCAACGAGCCGGTGCTCGTCGGGCTCACGTTGTAGCGCCGCGGCGTCACAACCCGGCACGACGAAGGGGGGTTCGGACCGCGGTGGTCCGAACCCCCCTTCGTCGTCCGCGAAGGACTCACATGAGGTCGTTGATCTCGTCCACGAGGTTCTCGGCGTCGAGCCCGACGACGACCTGCACGACGTTGCCGGCCGAGATCACACCGTGCGCCCCGGCCCGCTTGAGTGCGGCCTCGTCGACGCGGCCGGCGTCCTGCAGCTCGGTGCGCAACCGCGTCGTGCACGGTTCGATCTCGGTGATGTTGTCGGCTCCGCCGAGGGCGGCGAGGATGTCCGAAGCCTTGCTCATGTCATGGTCCTTCCGGCGTGGTCGGTGCGGGACGGCCCCGCCGCGGCGGGACCCACGATCCGATCCAATCATCCCCGACGCCTCCGGCCGTGGTGCCGTCCGAGTCCCGATGAACCGGTGTCCGCGTTCCGAGCACGTTCCGAGC